>JALYHG010000099.1 GCA_030776725.1 Actinomycetota bacterium | reverse complement strand
CACTGCTGTCAGCCGGCGACCGCCGGACCGCCGGGCCCTTGGCGCACAGGCTCGATACCGAGATCGTCGTACGTCAGCACCGGACGGTACAGCACACCCTCCCGCTGGAAGAACGAGGACGCCGCGTCGCCACGATCCAGCAGAGCAGACGCCAGGACCACGTCGGCGCCGGTTGCGCGGACGCTCCGGTACGCCTGCTGGATCGAACCGCCGAGGCTGACCACGTCCTCCACGAGGACGACGCGGTGCTCCTCTGTCAGCACCGCCCCCTCGATCAGCTTGTTCGTGCCACGACCCTTGCGTTCCTTACGGACGACGAACCATTCCGTGTCGGACAGGATCGCGACGCCGTAGGCGAACGGATCGGCTCCGAGCGTGAGCCCACCGACGGCGTCGAACGGGATGCCCTCGGCAGCGGCGATCGCGATGAGGGCCCGGCACGCCAACGCCAGGTCGCGGCCCTTCGACAGGGCTTCCTTGACGTCGACGAAGCGGTGGCTGAGCTGGCCCGACGACAGTCGGATCGGCTCCGGGAGACGTCGGTAACCGCGCTCGCGGACCACTTCGAGCAACCGTTGGCGCAGGTCAGGAAGTTCGGAGGCGGACGGCTCGGCCTCGCCCGGCGCGGACGGAGTCACCATGCCGGTGCGGGACCCGCCGCGTCTTCCATCTTCGAGCCTCTCGAAGATCGCTGATCGAGCAGGCAGCCAACCCCGCCGCCCGCGCGATCCGCGGATGTCGGGAGGCTTCGCGCACCAGCGAGGCTAGCGGCCGCCGCCAGGCCGCTCGCCGAGGCACCGGTCGAAGACAGACGGACGTCGCGGGTACGGTGCCGCCGGGCTCGCTTCGGGGGGACAGCAGTGACCGACCATCTGATCGCACCGCACGGCGGGAAGCTCGTCGATCTGATGGTGGACGCCGACCGGGCCGCCGACCTCAAGAAGCAGTCGCGGGACTGGCCCAGCTGGGATCTGACGGACCGGCAGCTGTGCGACTTCGAGCTGCTGGCCACCGGAGGGTTCTCGCCGCTGACCGGGTTCCTGACCCGGGCCGACTACGAGTCGGTGTGTGCCTCGATGCGGCTCGCCGAGCGCGTCGACGGGCGCCCGGGCGTGCTGTGGCCGATCCCCGTCACCCTCGACATCCCCGGAGACGTCGCCCGCACGATCGAGCCAGGGACACCGCTGGCACTCCGCGACCCCGAGGGTGTGCTGCTCGGCGCGCTGAACGTGGCCGAGGTCTGGGAGCCTGATCGCGAGGCCGAGGCCGAGGCGGTGTTCGCCACCACGGACCCGACCCACCCGGGGGTCGCCCACCTGCTGTCACGCAGTCATCCCTACTACGTCGGCGGGACCGTGGAGGCGGTGCAGCTGCCGGTGCACTACGACTACCGCCACCTTCGCCGCACACCCGCACAACTTCGCCGGCTGTTCACCGATCAGGGCTGGCGGCGGGTGGTGGCGTTCCAGACCCGCAATCCCATGCACCGCGCCCACGTGGAGCTGACCCGCCGCGCCGCGGCGGAGGTCGAAGCCAACCTGCTGATCCACCCTGTCGTCGGGATGACCAAGCCTGGCGACGTCGACCACTACACCCGGGTGCGGGTCTACCAAGCGGTGCTGGACAAGTACCCGCCACACACGGTGGCGCTGTCGCTGCTGCCCCTGGCGATGCGGATGGGCGGGCCGCGAGAGGCGGTCTGGCACGCCATCATCCGGAAGAACCACGGCTGCACACACTTGATCGTGGGACGCGACCACGCCGGGCCAGGCACCGATCAGTCAGGGCAGCCCTTCTACGGCCCGTACGAGGCGCAGGAGCTGCTGCGCCGCCACCAGGACGAGCTCGGCGTCGAGATGGTTCCCTTCCGCATGCTCGTCTACGTCGAGGAACTCGGCGAGTACGCCCCGGTCGATGAGGTGCCCGAGGGGACGCGGACGCTGTCGATCTCGGGCACGCAGCTACGGGAACGTCTGAACAAGGGCCTCGAGCTGCCCGAGTGGTTCACGTTCCCGGAAGTGGCCGCGGAACTGCGCCGCACCTACCCGCCGCGGAACGAACAAGGCTTCACCGTGTTCCTCACCGGGCTGTCGGGGGCGGGCAAGTCCACCATCGCCAACGTGCTCCTGACCAAGCTGCTGGAGCTGGGTGGGCGGCCCGTCACCCTCCTGGACGGCGACATCGTCCGCACCCACCTGTCGTCGGAGCTGGGGTTCTCCAAGGAGCACCGCGACATCAACGTCCGCAGGATCGGGTTCGTCGCCGCGGAGATCACCAAGAACGGCGGGATCGCGATCTGCGCTCCGATCGCTCCCTACGATGCGACCCGCAAGCAGGTCCGCGCCATGGTCGAATCCACGGGGGGCGGGTTCGTGCTGGTGCACGTCGCCACCCCGCTCGAGGTGGCCGAGAGCCGTGACCGCAAGGGCCTGTACGCCAAGGCCCGCGCCGGGTTGATCACCGGCTTCACCGGGATCGACGACCCCTACGAGGAACCCGACGACGCCGAAGTCGTCATCGACACCACCGAGCTGTCACCGGAGGAAGGGGCCAACGCCATCCTGCTGCAGCTCGAGCACGAGGGATACTACGGAGCGCCGGCCTGAGAGCCGCCGGAGGCCCCGGCTGCGGGCGGGTCGTGATCGAGCTCTGTGCAGTTCCAGGGAAGTGGCCCGGACACGCGATGGTCATCTCGAACCTTCAGCCACCGCCGGCATCCGCCGATGTAACTAGTGACAGAACGGGCGAACCGACGGGCGAACCTGGCGGTACGGGTCGCCACGGCAACGGAACCAGACGCTGCCAGCCACGACCAGGAGCACACGAGTGGGACGCGCCATCGTCGTTGACGATGACCCGAGTATCCGCAGCCTCGTCCGCCTCACCCTGGAGATGGAGGGCTACGCCGTCGACGTCGCCTGCGATGGCCAGTCGGCACTGGACCTGGTCCGCACGAGGGAACCCGACCTGGTCGTCCTCGACATCATGATGCCGGCGATGGACGGAGCGACCGTCGCTCGCACGATCCGGTCCGATCCCGCCTACGATCACGTCGCGATCGTGTTCCTGTCCGCCCTCGTCACCGACGACCACGTCTGGGACGGATGGCGCACCGGCGCCGACTCCTACGTCACCAAGCCGTTCGACATCGACCACCTGATGCGCGAGGTCGATCGCGTCACCCAGGCCCGCGCGGCTCTGGCCGTCAGTGACGCAGCATCCAGGATGGTCATCGACGAGCCGACCAGGTGATGGGCGCGCCGCCGAGCTGCGGCCTCAAAGATCCCAGACCAGGGGGGTGATCAGCACGGTGGTGACGATCACGACGGCGGTGAGCGGGAGCCCCAGTCGCCAGTAGTCACCGAAGCGGTACCCACCGAGCCCATGCACCATGGTGTTGGTCTGGTACCCGATCGGGGTCAGGAACGACGCCGAGGCACCGACGGCCACCACCACGGCGAACGCCTGCGGATCGGAACCGATGCGGGCGGCCACCCCCAAGGCAACCGGGACCATCAGCGCCGCGGCGGCCGCGTTGGTCACCAGCTCGGTCAAGATGAGCGTCGCGATCAGCACGGCGACCAGCGCCGCGACCGGCCCCGACGCGGTGGCCACCCCCGTCACCGCCTCCGCGGCCCAACCGGCCAGCCCTGAGGCCTGGACCGCCCCGCCGAGGCCGATCGCGCCCGCGATCAGAAGGAGAAGATCCAGGTCGAGAGCCTGGCGGGCCTCGGGGACGCTCAAGACCCGCGTGACCAGGAGCGCCACGACCGCGGCGAGCGCCGCGTGCAACAGAGGCACCGCGCCGCTGGCTGCGACGACCACCATGGCGGCGAGCACGATCAGCACGAACCACGCGCGCCGATCGACTTTCGGCGGCTCCGCGTCGACGGGGACGATCAGCAGGAAGTCTCGCCGGTCGCTCCAGCGGTCGGCGAAGTCGCGATCGGCCAGGAGCAGCAGCGCGTCGCCGGGTCGGATGCGGACCTCGCCGAGCTTTCCCCGGACCGGTGCACCCGCCCGGTGGATGGCGACGATGGCCGCGCCGTACCGCCCGCGGAAACTGATCTCCTTGGGGGTGCGGCCAGCAGCGCGCGAGGCGGCGCCGACCACCACTTCGAACAGCCGGTGGTCGTGCTCGTCGAGGAGGTCCACGTGGCCCTCCTCGGCGGACTTCAGACCCGGCAGCGCGCGCAGGTCACGGACGTGGTCGACCTGGCCCACGAAGGTGAGCACGTCCCCGCCGTACAGCAGCGCGTCAGGGGCCACAGGCGCGATCTCGTGGCCGTCACGCTCGATCCTCACGAGGTAGACCCCAGCGAGGCTCCGCAAGCCTGCCGAGCGCACGTCCCGGCCGTCCAACACCCCGCCGGGCTCGACCTGCATCGCGAAGGTGTAGTCACGTCCGTGGTCGGCCAGCTGCTCGTGGGGGCTGCGACGGTCGGGCAGGACACGCGGCGCGAGCAACGCCAGCACCGCACTCCCGACCACCGCGATCGGCAGGCCCAGCGGGGTGATCTCGAACAGGCCGAACGCGCCAACGCCGGCCTCGTCGCTCAAGCCGGACACCAGCAAGGTGACCGATGTGCCGATCGTGGTGATCAGCCCCCCGAGGATCGCCGCGAACGACAGCGGCATCAGGAAACGCGACGGAGGCCGGCGGACACGCTCCGCCCAGGTTCGTAGCGTCGGCGCGAGCATCGCCACGATCGGGGTGTTGGCGATGACTGCGGATGACGCAGCCACCGCAGGGACGAGCCGTCTCAGCACGCGGCGGTCGGAACGGTCCCCTCCGAGCACGTGGCCGAGCAGCCGCTCCACGGTCCCGGTCGTCTGCGCCGCACGGGAGACGACCAGCAGGGCGGCCACGGTCAAAGTCGCGGGGTTGGAGAACCCGGCGAAGGCCTGGGCGGCGTCCACCACCCCGACCAACAGGAGCACCACGACCGCACTGAGCACAGCCACGGCCGGTGGCACCAGCTCCCGGGTCAGGACGCCCACCGTCACGATCAGCGTGGCGAGCGTGAACCCGGCCTCGAACGTCACCGGTGGGGCTCCTCCCGATCCGCGCGGGAGTGTACGGCCGGGGTGCTCAACGGAGCCCGGTGTCCTCCAGGCCCCAACAGGACGACCGCGCCACGATGGCGGGTCCCGCCGCGAGACCCGCCGAACGGCGTAGGTCCCGCGCTGCGCGGCGTCGCGGCGCGGGCGATGATGCATGTTTCGGACGACGTTCGAGGAGGGCCCTGTCCGTGAGCGACGACGCGCACCGGGTGACGTTCGCGGAGGTCGACACTGACAACCGGTGCTGGGGTTCGGGCACGACCGGCCTGGGCTGCGACCGTGAGGCGACGTTGGCGGTCGGCCTGTGCCGCGAGTGTCACGCCGCGATCTCCACACGTGTGGAGCAGGGTCGGGCCCCGCGGCGACCGGCGCTTCCCCGCGGCGGTGTCGTCGAGGTGAGCGTCGTCTTCGGCGACAGAGGGGAACTCGTGGACAGGGTCGTCGAGGCAGGAACCGAGGCCGACCGTTCGTGACCCGCAACTGTGGCGGGTCTCATATCGCACCCGCCACGTCTATCCCCCATAACTAACGAGTCACGGATAACGAGCGACCCAGGTTCCCTGTTCCTGCGAACACTCTATTTATCGGTGCTATCCGCGTCGCTATCGCCGGCTTATTCTTCCCGGCGATGTAACTCGTCCTCCAGTTCGAGGATGCGCTCGATGCCAGCGGCGGGGATCCCCTCATCAGCCAGGCGCATCGCGCGCGCGAGCCGCGCGATGTCATCCCGGGAGTAGCGGCGCTGGCCCGATGCAGACCGTCCCGGCTCGACGAGACCGCGCTTGTCGTAGCCGCGCACCACCTGCGGATCCACACCCATGAGATCGGCGACGACACCGACCGTGTACAACGGCTCGTCGGGGGCGTCCAGGGCCTTCTCCCATTCCTCCTGCTCGGAGGTCCCTGCCTCGGACATCGCGATCTTCTCCATTCGGGCCCACATGGAGCGGTCTCATGCTCCCCGGAGCCGCTCCGCCTGGCTGGCTGACGCCAGAAGCGTCCGCTGGCGCCCACGCCCAGGACATCGGTCATCAACCATAGCCTTAGTCTGGCTTTAATGAGGATACTTTCCTAACTGCATCGGAACAAACCTTTCATGGGTGCACGGCGTGGCCGAGACCGCCGGTGGTGTGCTGCTGGCCGTCGGGTTGCTGACCCCCTTGGCCGCCGCGGCGATCCTCGCGGTGATGCTCAACGCCGCCGTCGTGGTGCACGCCCGCAACGGCGTGTGGGTCCAGCAAGGCGGCTACGAGTACCCGCTGGTGTTGGGTGCCGTGTCAGCCGGCATCGCTCTGACTGGTCCCGACGCGTTCGCGCTCGACGCGATCGCCGGCTGGGATCTGACGGGTGCGTGGGCAGCAGCCGGCATCATCGGTGGACTCGCCGTCGGTGCCGCGGTGCTCGCTCTTCGCCAGCAGCCGCAGCCCGCGGGTCAGGACCGCTCGGAACGCCACGACTCGGGGCGGCCGGGCACCCCTGCACACGCCGTCTGAAAGACGTTGTGACCACACGACGACATCCACCGGGCCTGGCCGACAGACCAGGCCCGGTGACCCGCTAGGTGCGCCCACAACCGCGCGCGCCGTGACCGAGGTCACGAAGCCGGTGCAACCGCCCTGCCGTCGGTGACCTGCCAGACGCGGTACGCCCTGGCTGCCGCTTGGGCCTCGGGAACGACCCACGTCCCGCCGACCACGGCGACCGCATCACGCCCCGTCCGCGCGAGCAGATCGGCCCGTCTCCGCGCCCTGTCGACGTCCTTCAGGCCCACGCCCACCGACGCCTCCACGACCACGTAGACCTCCGCCCCGTCTTCCCGCCGGCGACCCTGCAGCACGGCGTCGGCCCGGCGGAGCTCGTCGGTCTCGTCCTCGGTCAGGATCCCGTCGGCTACAGCGGCCTCGAGAAGGTCGTCGAGTTCCCGGGGGGTCAGCGTGTGCAGACGGCGAGCGATGGTGGACAGGTAGGTATGCGGACGCTCGCGGTAGCGGCGTTCGATCGCGTCACCACGCAGCCAGTCGACGTGTCCGGTCAGTGCGGATACCTGCTCGGTCAGCCCCTCGACGATCTTCGCGAGCCGATCCACGTACCGACCGAGGGCCTCGAGGCGCTCCTCGGTCCGCTGCTGCGCTGCCGCCAGCGCATCCACCCGCTCCGTCAGCGCATCCACCCGCCCCGTCAGCGCCGCCAAGCGCTCCTCGGTCCGCACCTGCGCTGCCGCCAGCGCATCCACCCGCTCCGCCAACGCATCCACGCGGGCCGTCAGCGCATCCACGCGCCCCGTCAGCGCCGCCAGCCGCTCCTCGGTCCGCAGCTGCGCTGCCGCGAGCGCATCGAGAGAACGGGTCACCCGGCCCCAGTTGGGGTCGTCGAGCATCTCGCGAAGCTCCGTCTGGCGCTCCGGGTGTTCGCGCAGCAGGCGGAGGAGGCGGTCGAGTTCGTCGCCGGTCACCCGTTGAGCGTAACCCCGCGCGGTCGTCTCGACCGCGCGCCGTCCTCGGGTGCTGTGGAGACCGACGGACGCAGCCGGGCCGTCGATACGGTCGGGGCGGGAACATCGCGAACGAGACATCGCGTGCACCCGAACGGCACCCGAACGACAGGAGAGGGTCGATGCGGTTCAGCGTGTGGCCGGGGCCGATGCAGTCCTGGGAGTCGGTCCTCGCGCTCGCCCGCCGCGCGGAGGAGACTGGCTGGGACGGGGTGTGGTTCGCCGACCACTTCATGCCCAACAGAGACGACCCGCGTGGGGACACGCTCGAGTGCTGGGCGACGATCGCGGCGCTGGCTGTCGCGGTGCCTCGCGTCCGGCTGGGCACGCTCGTGTGCGGCAACACCTACCGCCATCCTGCGGTGCTGGCGAACCAGGCCGCCACGGTCGACGTGGTCTGCGGTGGGCGCTTCACCCTCGGGATCGGGGCGGGCTGGCAGCGTAACGAGCACGACCGTTACGGCATCCCGTTCCCGTCGACGCGTGAGCGGCTCGAGCGGCTCGACGAGGCGTGTCAGGTGATCAAGTTGCTCACGACGACCGAGCGCGCGGACTTCTCCGGCCGGTACTACGCGCTCGACGGCGCCCCGCTGGAGCCCAAGCCCGTGCAAGACCCGCTTCCCCTCCTGGTCGGCGGCGGCGGGGAGAAGGTGACGTTACGCATCGCCGCCGAACACGCCGACGCGTGGAACACCTGGGGCAACCCGGATGTGATGCGCCACAAGGTCGAGGTGCTCGAGGGGCACTGTGAGGACCTCGGACGCGACCCGTCGACCATCCAGCGGAGCGCCAACGCGTTCGTCTACCTCCGCGACGACCACGCTGAGGTCGACCGTCTGCGGGCCAGCGTCCCGACGAGCCGTTCGATCGTCGGAACCGCCAGCGAGCTGACCGACATGATGGGCGCCTACCGCGCCGCCGGGATCGACGAATTCATCGTCCCCGACTTCCACCTCGACGACGACCGCCAGCGCGCCGAGCTCTACGACCGGTTCATCGAGGAGGTCGCGGCTCCCCTACGCGACTGACCAGTCGCCGTCCGGCCAACGGGGATCTGGCCCGGCGTCCGTCACGGCCGGTACGCGTCGACGCAGCTCTGAGCGATCGGCGCCTCCCCGGGGAACGTCGCGTCGCCGGCGGCGGCCAGCACCGAGCCGTCTGGGAGCACGGCCGCCCCGTGCTCGCTGCGTGGGCAGCTCATCTCCCCCGCGCTGACCCACGACTGCTCGCCGGGGTCGTACCGCTCAGCGGACGCGAGCGAGGTCCGTGTCCCCTGGTTGAAGAACTCCCCGCCCACCACGAGGACGGTGCCGTCGCTGAGGACGGTCACGGTGTGGCCGCGACGTGCTTGCCGCAGCGTGGCCGCCTCGGAGAACGCCCCCCGCGCCGGATCGAAGATCTCCGCGGACGCGATCGCGCTGGTTCCCGCATCTCCGGCCGCGACCAGGACACGCCCGTCGTCGAGCAGGACGGCCGCGTGGTCGGTCCTGGGCTGTGTCATCTGACCGGTGCGGCTGAACGTCCGGGTGTTGGGGTCGTAGAGCTCGGCCGACGCGACCGCACGGACCTCGTCGCCCTCGACGCCGAGCCCCCCGGCGATCAGGACGCGCCCGTCGGGCAGCAGCGTCGCCGTGTGCTCGAAGCGCGCAACGAGCATGTCACCGATCGACGTCCACGTGGCGGAGGCGGGGTCGTAGACCTCGGCGGTGCCCGTCGGACGCACCGTCTGGCCGCCGCCGCTCGCCGCGCCAGTCTCACCGGTGCCGCCGGTGACCAGGACCGTGCCGTCGTTCAGGACGGTCGCGGTGTGACCGAGGCGGGGATGGCGCATCTCGGCGGTGGGTTCCCACGAACCGGCGGCAGGATCCCACAGTTCGGCCGACGCCAGGAGTCCCTCCGCCGAGATACCGCCGGCGGCCAGCAACCTGCCGTCATCGAGCAGGACGGTGCGGTGTCC
>JALYHG010000098.1 GCA_030776725.1 Actinomycetota bacterium | reverse complement strand
GATCATGAGGCTGGCGGCCTCTGACGGGTTGGTCGCCACCGCGATCCCGAGGCTCTCGAGGATGTCCTTCTTCTCGGCCGCGGTTTCGCCCCCGCCGCCGCCTTCGCGCACGATCGCGCCGGCGTGGCCCATCTGCTTGCCTGCGGGCGCCTCGAACCCCGCGACGTAGGCCACCACCGGTGTGTCGGGGATGTGCTCGGCGATCCAACGCCCCGCCTCCTGCTCGTCGGTCCCGCCGATCTCCCCGACGAAGACGATCGCGTGGGTGTCGGGGTCGTCGGCGAACAGGCGGATGATGTCCAGAAAGTTGGACCCCACCACCGGGTCGCCGCCGATCCCCACACAGGTGGAGATCCCCAGGCCCCCCTGCGCCAACTCGTGCATGATCTGGTAGGTGAGCGTTCCCGAGCGCGACACCAGTCCAACCGTCCCCGGCCCGGCGATGTTGGCGGGGATGATGCCCACGTTCGCCTCCCCGGGGCTGATCAGACCGGGGCAGTTGGGCCCGATCAGGCGCACGCCATCCCGGCGCACCACCCGGTCGTACACCACGGTCATGTCGTGGACAGGCACGCATTCGGTGATCACCACGATGGTGCTGATGCCGGCCTCGTGGGCCTCCAGGATCGCGTCCATGGCGAAGGGTGCGGGCACCATGATCATCGAGGTGTCAGCGCCGGTCTCGGCCCGGGCCTCGGCCACCGTCGCGAACACCGGCAGGTCCAGCACCTCCCAGCGGCCGCCGCCACGCTTGGGATGGACCCCACCCACCACGTTCGTGCCGTAGTCGCGGTTGCGTTTGGTGTGGAAGGTGCCCTGGGTACCGATGCCTTGGACGACCACCGTGGTGGACTCGTCGATGATGATGCTCACCCGCTCTCCTTGAAGATCCGCCACGAACGCCACATACCAGCTACTCGCGTGCCAGCTCCACCGCTTGGCGAGCGGCCTGTTGCATGTCGCCCGCCGCGACGACGTTGGGGTGCCTTGCCTCCTCCAGGATCCGTCGGCCCTGCGCTGCGTTGGTCCCGTCGAGACGGACCACGAGCTTGGGTTCGATCCCGCCGAGGCGGTCGAGTGCTTCGATCACGCCCTTGGCGACCTCCTCGCCGCGGGTGATCCCGCCGTAGATGTTGATCAGAACGCTCTTGACCTGCGGATCGGCCAGGACGATCGCGAGGCTCTCGGCCATCGTGTCGGCGCTCGCGCCGCCACCGACGTCGAGGAAGTTCGCTGGCTGCCCGCCGGCCTGCGCGACGACGTCGATCGTGGCCATCACCAGACCAGCGCCGTTGCCGAGTACGCCGACGTCCCCATCGAGCTTGACGTACTGGATGCCCTGGCGCTTGGCGCGCGCTTCGAGGTCGTCGCCGCGTCGGTCGAACTCGGCCCACTCCTGGTAGTCGTCGTGGCGGAACATCGCGTTGCCGTCGATCGTGATCTTCGCGTCGAGGGCGATGACGCGCCCGTCGGTGGTGCGCACCAGCGGGTTGATCTCCGTCAGCAGCGCGTCGCCCAGGCGGAAAGCATCGAACAGCTGCACCAGGAGCTCGCCGGCCGCGTCGGCCGCTGCGTCGGGGATCTGCGCGGCGTGGACGATCGCGCTCACCCGCCCCGCTGGCAGGCCGGCCTCCACCTCTGACGGGACGAGGGCTTCCTTGACGACGGCCTCGGGTCGCTCGCGGTTGACCTGTTCGATGTCGACCCCGCCTTCGGCCGAGCAGATCACGAGGTAGCCCTTGCCGACTCGGTCGTGCATCACCGACAGGTAGTACTCCTCGGCGATGTCGCTGGCCGGCTCGACGTACACCAGATCGACCACGTGACCGCGGATGTCGAGTCCCAGGATCGCGGCGGCAGCCTCACGGGCCTCGTCGGGTGCCTCGGCGAGCTTGATGCCGCCGGCTTTCCCGCGACCGCCGGTCTTGACCTGCGCCTTGACCACCACGGGTCGGTTGAGCTGGCGTGCAGCGTCCTCAGCTTCGTCCGCCGTGGCGCACACGATCCCCGGCGGTGGGGTGGGGACGCCGTGGCGCCGGAAGAACTCCTTGCCCTGGTACTCGAGCAGGTCCATCGGTGCTCCGGTGTCGGTCTGTTGCGGGGCGCCGTGACGTCAGGCGCTGCCGGCGCGCTCCGCCCCCGCAGTGCTGTCGGCGCCGGTGTCGGGGACGTTGGCGCGGACCCACTCAACGATCTCGCTGATGGGCGTGCCCGGGGTGAAGATCCGCGCGATCCCTTGACGTTCGAGTTCCGGGATGTCGTTCTTGGGGATGATCCCACCGCCGAACACGACGACGTCGTCGGCGCCCTCCTGCCGCAGCAGCTCCACCACCCGCGGGAACAGCGTCATGTGTGCCCCGGAGTGGATCGACAGCCCCACCGCCTGCGCGTCCTCCTGGATCACCGCGTTCACGATCTGTTCCGGTGTCTGGTGTAGCCCGGTGTAGATGATCTCCATCCCGGCGTCACGGAGCGCTCGGGCCACGACCTTGGCCCCGCGGTCGTGCCCGTCGAGGCCCGGTTTGGCGACGACGACGCGGATGGTCACCGGTGAGGTCCTTCCTGCCCTGCCGCGGGCGGCGATCGACCGAGCCCCGCAGCGACGCGTCGTGTGTGCCCAGCGCCGCGCCGCCGAGGATAGTGCGAAGCGTGAACACCCGGTGCGGGGCTGCGTGGTCGCGGTTGCCGTTGGTGGTCGCGGTTGCCGTCCGTTGTCGCGCTTGCGGTGCGTGGTGGCCGTCCGTTGTCGCGGTTGCGGTGCGTGTTGCGGTGCCGTTCGTGGTCGTGGACGGTCGCGG
>JALYHG010000097.1 GCA_030776725.1 Actinomycetota bacterium | reverse complement strand
GGACCTGTGTAGATGCAGCCGGCGTTGAAGGTGTGCAGCATCTCGTCGACCAGGCCCGCGATCTTCTCCCCGTGGCTGCGGATCACGAGGTGGATTTCGGCGTGGCGGGCATCATCCATGTCGTCGGCCAACGGGATGCCGAACTCGGTGGGGAAGCCGGCCAGCTCGTCGCCTTCTCGGAGCGATGCGGCGAGGTTCAGCTGGCCGCTGTGCTCGACGAGGCGTCCTCCGCCGTAGCCGATGGCGACCTCGACCTCGGGGTCGAACAGGTCTGTGTCGGTGCAGGCGAACGGCGTCTCGCAGTTCTCGGGGGCGTTCCACACGACCCACCACAGGGTGTAGACCCCTGGCTCGATGCGGGACAGGCGAGCGCGGGTGCGCACGGTGTCGTCGGTCCGCAGCAGCTGCGCGTGGCCGGCCTCCGCGTGGTCGTCGAAGGTCAGCACCTCAGCACGTTGGCGCGTGGCCTGCTCGGCGGTGGCTGTACCGACTCCGAGTGGGAGTAGGAGGAGTGTGGCCAGCACTGCAGTCAGGTGTCGTCGGGCGAGCATGTCGTTTCCTCTCGGTTCGTCGTCGTGGGGTCGGGTTCACGGCTTGGCCTGGTAGAGGACGTTGAACGGGTCGTCGAAGGGCACGACGTCGACGGTGCTGAAGCCGGCCTTCTGGCAGCGGGTGCGGACCTCGCTCTCGGGAAGGCCGCAGGTGCCGAGTGCCTCGCCGTCTCGTGCGAGGGCGGTGGTCATGCAGTAGAAGAGGCTCCAGCCGTAGAACATCGCCTGGTTGCGGCCGATGTTGTCCTCGAGCCGGTCGGCGACCTTGAAGTCCAGCAGCAGGAACGACCCGTCGGGTGCCAGCGCGTCGTGGACGGCGCGGAACACCGCGTCGAGCTCGGCTTCGGCGAGGTCGTGGGCGACGTCGAAGATGGTCACCAGGTCGAAGGGGCCGTCGATGCCCTGCGCGGCGTCGTGGTCGACGAACTCGACCCGGTCGGCGACGCCGGCTTGCTCGGCGTTGCGGCGCGCACCCTTGAGCTGCGCTTCGGAGACGTCGTAGCCGATAGCGGTGATGTTCGGGTAGGCCTGCAGCAGCGTGATCAGCGCCCGGCCCCGGCCGCAGCCGACGTCGGCCACCCGGCCGCCGGCCTCCAGCGCGGACTTGATGCCGTCGGTGGCGGGGATCCACTCGTCCAGCAGTAGGTTGTCGAACCAGGTCGCGGTGAAGCGCTCCATGCCGTCCCACCAGGCCTGGCCGTAGGCGTTGATGGGGACGCCGCCGCCGTCCCGGAAGGCACGCTTGACGTCGTCGAAGACCTCGTAGGTCGCGGGGAACTCGTGGAACAGCCCGGCGAGCGCGACCGGCCCGGTCCCTGAGCCCAGCACCTGCGCCTGCTCCGGGCTCAGCCGGAAGGTGGCATCCGACGGCTCGTAGGTGACGTAGCCGGCGGCGGTCATGCCCGACAGCCACTCGCGGACGTAGCGCTCGTGGAGGCTGGTGCGGCGGGCCAGTTCCTGGCTTGTTGCGGGACCGTCCTCGAGCGCGTCGAACAGGCCGAGGTGGTCGCCGAGCGCGGTCATCATGGTCACCTGGTGGCCCTTGATGTCGTCGAGGACCCCGTCCACGAAGGTCTCGAGGACGTCGGGGTCGGGTTGCGCGGTGGTCGTTTCGGGTGAGGTCATCGTCGGGCTCCTGTGCAGTCGCGTGCGGTCACGTCCATCCCCCGCGATCATCGTGACGGGGCGTCCTTGTGGCGGGGTTGCGGCCGGCATGTGCCGCCCCGGAGGTCGCGTCGGGGTGTCGTTGCGGTCGTTGCTGAGGTGGGCGAACGTCTCGGTGCGGATCCACTCCCGCCAGCGGTCCAGCCCGAAGGCTTCGATCAGCGGGACGGTCTGGCTCGCCTGCCTACGCAGCGCGGCGACCTTCCGATCCAGTAGCGCATCGGGCAGCTCGAGGTGCAGCGCGATCCTCTCGGTCGGCGTCACGATCGGGTGGCCCGGCCAGAACAGCTCGACTTGGTCGTGCAGCTCAGCGAACCGCTCCACCCATCCGGCCTCCTTGCAGACACAGTGCACCCGTGTGTGAGGGGCGACGGCCGCACGGGCCCGGCGGGCCCAACGCCCCACGGCGATGTGATCGGGGTGTCCGGTCAGCCCGTCGTCGCCGAAGGTCACGATCGTGTCCGGTGCGAAGTCCTCGATGATCGCCGCGAGCTGCGTGACGGCCGGCTCGGTCGGTGCGTCGGCGCAGTGCCCGTCGGCGTAGCCCAGCCAGGCGTGCTCGTCGACGCCGAGCAGCTCGAGGGCGGCCAACAGCTCGCGGCGGCGGAGTTGGGCGAGCCGCTCCGGCGGCCAGCCATCCGGGTCGTCGGTCCCGCGGCCGCCCTGGGTCGCCGTCACGCATCCGACAGGCTGTCCGTGGTCCACGGCGGCCGCCATCAGTCCGCCGGACAGGTAGGTCTCGTCGTCGGGATGGGCCCAGATCCCCAGGATCGATCCGAGCTCGCGTACGGCCTCCACCGCGACGTCTCCTGTCCACCGGACCAGCTGGTGCTGACGCGGGGGTGCGGTCCCCGATCGTCGTGACGCCACCCATACTGTGTCAGGCGCTTGTGGCTGGCTTGTGGGAGCCGTGTCGCTCAGCCGTCGAGCTCGTCGATGGTCGCCAGCGCCACTTCGACCGCCCCGGCGTCGGTCATGTGCCGCCCGCGATCGTGAGCTTCGGTGAACCTGCTGGCGCCCAGGCTGCTCCGGAGCTGCGCCTTGACGCTGCGGAGTCGTTCGGCGTCCTCGCCGTAGATGCGGGCCGACGTCCCCGTGGCGTCGATCGCTCCGAGCAGCACCGTCGCTGGCTCGTGCGCGTCGATCCGTGCGAGGAGGAACACAAGGTTGCGCAGCGTCGTCCACTGGTGGGTCCAGTCCCCGCCACGGCGCAACCGTACGATCGCTGCTCGGAAGGATTGGAGCGCGGCCGCAGGGTCCCCCTGCCGGGCGCGGAGTGACGACCGCGTCACGAGGGCGATTGCCTCGACCAGCGGCACGCCCAGCTCGCGGGCCGTCGTGAGCGCCTCCTCGATCCACCCCAAGGCGTCGTCCGATCCGGCCGCTGCCAGCGCTTCGCCGCGGCAGTAGGCGGCCAAGGCGAGCAGGTGGCGGTTGCCCAGCCGCTCGGCCCGAGCACCGGCACGGTCCGCAGCCGTCAGCGCCTCCTCCAGCTCGTCGGCGTAGGTCCAGATGAGCGTGCGCATGATCCAGACGTACGTGGCGTCGTAGGGTCGGTCGTTGGCGGTTGCGAGCTTGAGGATCTCTGCCTCCTGCTCGAGGCTCTCGTCGAGGCGGCCGTCGTAGAAGGCGACGAGGCTCAACGCGCGCAGGGGCACGAGGCGGGCGGGATCGTCGGCGGACGACGAGGCCTCCAGCCCGCGGCGTGCCAGCTCAACCGAGCGGCTGAGCTCCCCGCGGTTGCCCGCGCCCCGCGCCGCGGCGCCGTACGCCCACGGCAGCAGCGGGTGACCGGCCGCGCCGGGCAGCGCTGTTGCCTCTTCCGCCCAGCGTGGGATCTCGTCGATCAGCCACCAGTCTCCGTAGTAGGTCAGGGAGCCCGAGATCCGCAGCGCCAGGTCGGCATCACCCACGTCGACCGCCCACCTGTGGGCCGTACGGAGGTTGTCGAGCTCGCGGTCCAGCCGGTCCGCCCACGGTCCCTCGTCGGGACCGGCGATCGCGGCACCTGCCTCTTCGGCGACGCCTGCGTAGTAGCGGGCGTGGGCGGACCGGACCGTGTCGGCCTCGCCGTGCTCGGCGAGCTGCTGCGAGCCGTAGACACGCAGTGTCTCGAGCAGGCCGTAGCGTGATCCGGAGCGCGCGACCATGGATCGGTCCACGAGCGAGGCGAGGTCGGTCGCCACCATGCCGGCAGTGGCGGGCTCGACGCCGGCGACCTCCTCGGCCGCCGCCAGCGTGAACCCGCCGGCGAACACGCTGAGCCGCTCGAACAGGCGCGCCTCGCCCTCGTCCAGGAGGTCGTAGGACCAGGCGACCACGTCGCGCAGGGTGCGGTGGGGCCCGCCCTCGCGGCGGGGACCGGCGGTCAGCAGGCCGAACCGTTCGTCAAGGCGCGCGGCCAACGCGTCGACCGGGAACGCCGTGACGCGGGCCGCCGCCAGCTCGAGGGCCAAGGGGATCCCGTCGAGACGGCGGCAGATCTCCGCGACCACTGCGGCGTTGTCCTCGGTGAGCGCGAACGCCGGGTCGGCTGCCCGGGCACGGTCGCAGAACAGGGTCACCGCCGGGGCGGCCGCGATCGGCTCCAGGGAGGTCTCGGCGTCGGACGGAGCGTCCAGCGGCGGCACCGGCCACCGGTGCTCCCCGTCCACGGCCAGCCGCTCGCGGGACGTTGCCAGCACCGTCAGCGACCTGCATCGTCGGATCAGGTGATCGACGAGGGTCGCCACCTCGGGCAACAGGTGCTCGCAGTTGTCCAGGATCAGCAGCAGCGAGCGGTCGCGCAGTGCCTCGACCAGCCGCGCGCGGGTCCCACCGGCGCCGGGCACGACTCCACACGCTCCCGCGACGGCCGCGTCGAGCGAGGAGGGGTCGCGAACCGGCGCGAGCTCGACGACGATCTGCTCGTCGAAGCGCTCCGACAGGGACTCAGCCACGGCGGCCGCCAGGCGTGTCTTGCCCACACCCCCGGGGCCGGTCAGGGTCACCAGCGCCTCCGAGGCCACCAGCTCTGCGACCGCGGTCACATCGGCGTCGCGGCCAACGAAGCTCGTGGGTCGTCGTGGCAGCGCTCCCCCGAAGGCAACCCCGCCGTCGAGCCGCTGGATCTGCTCCGGTGACGGCTGCTCCTCGGGCCGCTGGTCACCGCGGTCGCGAGAGGAAGCGAGCACCTCGCGGTCCTGTCGCAGCAAGTCCTGGTAGCGCTGCTGCAGCCACGGCGACGGATCGACCCCAAGCTCGTCGGCGAGCCGTTCCCGCAACGACTGGTAGAGCTCGACGGCGTCTGCCTGCCGGCCCGATGCGAACTGCGCCGTCATCAACTGGCCGCCGGCCCGCTCGTCCAGCGGTTGGAGCTCGAGACGGCCCTCGAGCTCCCCGATGATCTCCTCGTGCCGCCCAAGCGCCAGCAGCGCCTCGACCCGCGCCTCCCGCGCCGAGGCGTGCACAGCCTCCAGGCGGCGTACCTCCTCGGCCACTGCATCGGCAGCCTCGCCGTACGGCGATCCGCGCCACCGCCCGAGCGCCTGCTCCACCATGCGCAGGGCCGCAGCCGGGTCGTCGTCCACCAGCGCCCGGGAGCGCTGCACCTCCTCGTCGAATGCTGCCGCGTCGATGTCGTCGCTCTCCGCCGGGACCAAGACGTACCCGCCGCCGCGGGTGACGATGCGCTCGCCCTCCTGGAGGTCTCGCAGCGTCCTACGCAGTCGCGAGACGTGGCTCTGCAGCGACGCGCCGGCCGTACCCGGCGGGTCGGCTCCCCAAACCGCCTCGATGAGCCGATCCCTCGACACCGTCTGCCCCGCGTGCGAGAGCAGAACCGCCAACAACCTGCGCCGACGGTCGCTCGACAGCCTCATGACCCGATCACCAGCGGCGATCTCGATGGGACCCAGCACCCGGAATTGCATCGCCGTCCAGCGTACGCAGGGCCGGGCAGCGCTCCACCCAGCGAGCCGGCCCCCGGACTTGGTCCGGTGTTATGTCTCCTAGCGGCCCGAAGCTGACGCACGCACAACCACGGATGCGGGCGCTCAGTCTTCGGAGATTCGGGAGGCGACCGCCATGTGTTGACGGTCCGCCAACGCCTACTTGACCGCGAGTATCGCTAGGCGGGTGTGCGGCGTGAGGACCGAATCGGGGTCGAGCCCACCCAACACGCTGACGGTGGCGAAACCTATGGACCGGAGCTCGCGTGCCAGTTCGGTCGCGGTGTAGAGACGCACCCGGAACGTCTTGGTGATGTCTCCGGACGTGACCGTGGAGGTCCGCACTCCCGTGACCCAGTCGGTCGTGACGATCTCCTGATACGGACCTTGGTCGTCCAGCTGCGCCTCCGGATCGAAGAGATTGGCGAGTCGATCGCGATGCATGAGTTCCATCAAGAGCACTCCACCGGGGACCAACACCTCGTGCCAGGCCGCGAGCGCGCCCATGTCGTCGGCTCGCTCCTCGAAGTAGCCGAAACTGGAGAAGATGTTGAGGACCGCGTCGAACGGCCCAGGGGGTGGTTCGCGCATGTCTCCTTGGACATAGCGCGGACCGGGGTGGCGTACCTGCGCCAAGCGGAGCTGCGTGGATGAGTAGTCGAGTCCCGTGACGTCGTAGCCGCGTTCGTGCAGCGGTCCGGCGATCCTCCCGAAGCCGCACGGTACGTCGAGGATC
>JALYHG010000096.1 GCA_030776725.1 Actinomycetota bacterium | reverse complement strand
GTGGCCGGTGACCGAGATCTCGTTGCCGCGGACGTGAACGCTGGCGTCGAAGGCTTCCTCGACCAACCGGAGCAGCTCGTCTCGGGTCCCCAGCAGCGCGACCATCGAGCGGTCGCCGGGGACGAGGACCTTGGCGGAGGTGACCGGGGCGGTTCCGGGCGACGACGGCTGGGACGTCGGGGAAGGCTGTGGGCTGCTACTCAAGTGGCGCGCGTGCTCCTCGCGGCGACGCTGTGGTCGGGGTTAGAGCCAGTGTACCGGCGACGACGGTCAGCGGAAGGCTTCACGGAGCCGGCGGAACAGTCCGCGACCGGCCGGTGGTGCCTGCTCGCCGCGGACCTCGGCGAACTGCCGGAGTAGTTCCTCCTCCTCCGGTGACGACACCCGCGGCACCTCGACGTTCACCCGAACGTGAAGCGCTCCCGGGTCGTAGCCGCCGCGGCGGGGCAACCCCGCCCGGCGGATCGTCAGGACGTCGCCGGGCTGGGTGCCGGGCGGCATCTCCACCGTGGTGGTCTCCCCGGTCAGCGTCGGGACCTCGAGCGTGGCGCCGAGCGCGGCGTGGACCAACGGGACCGACACCTCGCAGGTGAGGTCGCGGGCATCGCGGGTGAACACCTCGTGCGGCCGGACGCGGACCTCGACCAACAGGTCGCCGGTCCGAGCGCGACGGCGTCCAGCCTCCCCCCGAGCGGACACGCGCAGCCGATCACCGTGCTCGACCCCGGGCGGCACCTCGATCGTGACGGTTCGCCGTTCGCGGTGGCGACCTTCCCCCTGGCAGTGGGGGCACGGGTCCCCGACCGTCCGGCCGGAGCCACGGCAGTCCGGGCAGGGCCGGACGGTTGCCATCTGTCCGAACGCCGAGCGCACCACCCGACGGACCTGGCCGGCGCCCCCACAGGTCCGGCAGGTGACCGGTCCGCCGTCGCCCGCCGAACCGCTGCCGTCGCAGCGCTCGCACGGCACCGCCGTGTCGATCGAGACCTCGCGCTGGGTGCCGAGGGCGACCTCCTCGAGGTCCACTTCGATGCCGACGAGGACGTCACGTCCGGGTTCGTCGGTGCGCGGACGGCTCGACGTGGTGAACCCCGTCCCGAAGAACGCATCGAACACGTCCCCGAGACCGCCGAAGCCGCCACCGAAGCCGAACGGATCGGAGGTCGCTGTCCGCGTCGCGTCGTCGCCGAACCGGTCGTAGCGGCCCCGGCGTTCAGGGTCGGACAGCACCTCGTAGGCGTGCGTGACCTGCTTGAAGGCATCCGCGTCGCCACCGGCGTCAGGATGCAGCTCGCGGGCTCGGCGACGGTAGGCGCGCTTGATCTGGTCCTGGGATGCGTCGCGCGGCACTCCCAGGAGGGCGTAGAGGTCAGCCACCAGATCCCCCGTGCTCCCCCGCGCCGCCACCGTCGGTCAGTTCCCGCAACATCGCCTGGAGATGTCCGGCGACGGCCTGCACGGCGGCGAGCACGGTCGGGTAGTCCATGCGCGTGGGCCCCAGCACCCCGAGAGATCCCGGCACCTGCCGCCCGTAGCCGGTGGCGACGATGGAGGCGGCCTTGAGCTGCTCGATCGGTTCGTTCTCCTCGCCGATGCGCACCAGCGGCCGGTCCAGCGACGCCGACTCGGTGAGCACCCGGCCGAGCGTGACCTGCTCCTCGAGGAGCTCGAACACCTTCTGCAGCTCCGACCCCTCGAACGTCCCCTCGGCAGCCAGGGCCGCCTGCCCGCCGACGAAGACCCGGTCGGGGTCGGGGCGGACCAGCTCCGTACCGATGGCGTTCGACACGTGCTCGATCAGCTCGCGCAGCTCCGGCGGGGCGGCGTCGACCAAGGAACTCACCGCGCCGGGAACGTCGGTCATCGCCAGACCCGCGCTGGTCTCGTTCAACACCGTGCGGGTCCGTTCGATCTCGAGGGCACCGATCGGGGTCGACAGCTCGATCAGCCGCTTCTCGACACGGCCGGTGTCGGCGATCAGCAGCACCAGGACCGTCTGGGGCGCGAGGCCGACCAGCTCAACCAGCTTCAGGCGGGACCGGTCGAGGGCCGGTGCCAGCACGAGTGACGCGTACCGGGTGAGGCGCGACAACACCGAGGTGGTGCGACGCAGCAGGTCCTCGAGGTCGCGGGCTTCAGACAGGAAGCCGCGGAGCGCTGCCCGCTGGGCCTCACCGATGGGGCGGAGCTCGTCGATCGCATCCACGAAGTAGCGGTACCCCTTGTCGGTCGGGACCCGGCCGGCCGAGGTGTGCGGCTGGGCGATGTACCCGGCTTCCTCCAGCGCCGCCATGTCGTTGCGCACGGTCGCGGCGGAAACGTCCAAGCCGTACGACTCGACGATCCGCTTGGACCCGACCGGCTCGGCCCTGTCGACGAACTCGCGCACGATCGCGGTGAGGATCGCCGCTTTGCGCGGCTCGAGGGACGCGGGGTCGTCGGACACGGGCGCTTGGCACCTCCTCACAGACGCGGGGTCCCACGCGGAGTCGGACGGGATGGTACCGCCGTGCCTCCGGCCCGGGTCGTGACCGTCCGTTCGTCCACGCGGGCGCAGGGTGACCTGCGTGACACTTGAGTCGCAACCCGACCGCGGGAGGCTCTACTGAGCACGTCCACCACCCCCTCCACCACCCCGTCCACCACCACCCCGTCCACCACCACGTCGTCGACCACCACGTCGTCGACCACCACGTCGTCCACCACGTCCACCACCCCGCCGCGCACGGAGCGGATCCCGCCGCCCGACGGCCGGCCGCCCACCGAGATCGTGCGCTCCCTGCTGGACGAGACCCAGCTGCTGGCCCAGAAGCACGTCGAGCTCGCACGGATCGAGATCCTCGCCGCCGTGGAGGCCCGGATCCGGGGTCTTGCGGCGTTCATCGTGGCGGGGGTCGTGGGGCTGTTCGCCCTGGGCTTCCTGGCCAGCGCCGCTGCTTTCGGGTTGGACGAGGTGATGGCACCCTGGCTGTCGCGGATCATCGTCACCGTGTTCTTCCTCATCGTGTCAGGCGGCGCGGCGCTGTACGGGCTCAAGCGCCTGCAGCAGCCGTCGATGACGCCGCAGACCACCAAGCAGACCTTGAAGGAGGACGCCGAATGGGCCAAGACCCAGCTCGGACGGTGAGGGAGATCGAGGCGATCCGCACGCGGATCGACAACCAGCTGGCAGAGCTGGCCGATGCGTTCCCTCCCCGCGACGAGCTGGTGAGGCGCGCGTTGCTCGCGGCGACCGGTGCTGCGCTCGCCGCGTTCTCGCTGTGGTTCATCGTGCACCGCGCCAAGGTCAACCGTCGCGAAACCCGGGTGAAGCGGCTCGTCAAGGATGCGATCCGGGAGTTGAACGGAGCGGCCTGACGGTCCTCAAGCCAGCCGGCGGATCAACTCGTCGAGGAGGAACCAACCGTCGGCGGTGGCCTGGAAACGACCGCACGACAGCTGCAACAGGCCGGCTCGCACAGCGTCGTTGACCGCGGCTGCGTCCAGCGGCGGGACATCGGCCGGGTGCAGGCCCTCGCGGACCCGCAGACCGAGCATCAGGCGCTCCATCGCACGCTCGTCGACGGTCAGGTTCTCGTGTCCGGCGATCGGCTCCTCGAACCATCGCTCGATCGAGCGGTGGTTCCACCACCGGCGACCGGAGCGGTGACCGTGTGCACCGACCCCCAAGCCGAGGTAGTCACCGTGCCGCCAGTACAGGAGGTTGTGACGGGATCGTCGTGACGCGTCCCGCGCCCAGCTCGACACCTCGTAGTGATCGAAGCCGGCGTCAGCCAGGATCTGGCGGCCGACGTCGAAACGGCGCCGTTGCAGGTCGGGGTCGGGTGGTCGGATGCGGCCGTGCGCGACCGCCCGGCCGAACGCGGTGTTGGCTGCGACGGTGAGGGCGTACGCCGAGACGTGGTCGACCTCGCAGGCCAGCACCGCGGCGAGGCTCGCCGCCCAGTCCGCGTCGGTCTCGCCCGGTGTTCCGTAGATGAGATCGAGGTTGACCTGGGCGATCCCGGCTGCCCGTGCCGTCGCGACGGCGGCCGGGACCCGATCGGGGTCGTGTCGCCGCTCCAGCGTGGCCAGGACGTGTGGTGCGAACGACTGCGCCCCGAGGCTGATCCTGTTGACACCAGCGTCCGCCAGCGTCCGGAACCCAGCTCGGTCGGCCGTCTCGGGGTTGGCTTCCACCGTGATCTCCGCATCGTGTGCGACGTCGAACGACGCGAGCACCGCCGCGATCACGCCGGCGAGGTCGTCGGCGGGCAGCAGCGTCGGTGTGCCCCCGCCCACGAAAACGGATGTGACTGCCGGCCAGGGGCCGCGCTGGGCCCATCTCGTGACCTCGGTCCGAAGTGCCGCGGTGTAACGGCCGATCAGGTGCGAGCGGTCGTCGTACGTGGCGAAGTCGCAGTAGCCGCAGCGGTGCGCACAGAACGGGACGTGCAGGTACAGGCCGAACCCCGCCTTGTCGCCGCACTCCAGGGGTTGCCTCAGCCACCGCTGGGAGCTGCTCACCGACCCGGGACCTCCTGGCCGCCCCCGCCGACCTTGAGTGCGGCGACGAACGCCTCCTGTGGGACCTCGACCGACCCCAGCATCTTCATGCGCCGCTTGCCGGCCTTCTGCTTCTCGAGCAGCTTGCGCTTGCGTGAGACGTCACCGCCGTAGCACTTGGCCAGGACGTCCTTGCGCTTGGCTTTGATGGTCTCGCGGGCGATGATCTTGCTGCCGATCGCGGCTTGGATCGGGACATCGAAGAGCTGGCGCGGGATGAGATCCTTCAGCTTGCTGACCATCGCCTTGCCGTAGTCGTACGCCTTGTCGCGGTGGACGATGTTGCTGAAGGCGTCGACCGGCTCGCCGTTGAGGAGGATGTCGACCTTGACGAGGTCCCCCGGTTGGTACTCGTCACGTTCGTAATCGAGTGACGCGAACCCGCGGGTCTTCGATTTCAGGTGGTCGAAGAAGTCGGTGATGATCTCCGCCAGCGGCAGCCGGTAGCGCAGCTCAACCCGCTCCTCCGACAGGTACTCCATCGCCACCATCTGCCCGCGGCGTCCTTCGCACAGCTGCATGACGGCACCGACGTACTCGGCAGGTGTGAGGATCATCGCGCGAACTGTGGGTTCCTCGATCCGTGCGATCCGGTTGGGCGGCGGGAGGTCCTGGGGGTTGGAGACCTCGATCGTCTGCTCGGGATGCTGTCCGCCGTCTTCGAGCACGACCCGGTAGCGGACGCTCGCGGCGGTGGCCACGAGCGGGATGTTGTACTCGCGCTCGAGGCGTTCCATCACGATCTCGAGGTGCAGGAGCCCCAGGAAGCCGCAGCGGAAGCCGAACCCCAGCGCCGTGGACGTCTCGGGCTCGTAGACGAACGACGAGTCGTTGAGGCGTAGGCGGTCGAGCGCCTCGCGCAGCAGCGGGAAGTCGTCGGAGTCGACCGGGTACAGACCGCTGAACACCATCGGCAGGGGGTCGCGGTAGCCGGGCAGCGGTTGCGCCGCCGCGCGGGTGCGGTCGATCAGCGTGATCGTGTCACCGATCTTGGCCTGGCTCACTTCCTTGATGGAGGCGTGCAGGTAACCGACCTCACCGGGCCCGAGCGCGTCGACCGGGGAGGGCTCCGGAGAGATCACGCCCAGTTCGTGGATCTCCGACTCGAACCCGGTGACCATCAGGCGGATGCGATCACCGCGGCGCAGCCGCCCGTCGACGACCCGGAAGTACACCACCACACCGACGTAGGGGTCGTAGATCGAGTCGAACACCAGCGCACGCGTCGGCGCGTCCGGGTCCCCGGCCGGGGCCGGCACCGCCTGCACGATGCGGTCGAGGAGCTCGGGGACGCCCTCACCGGTCTTGGCCGAGATCGCGAAGACGTCGTCGACCGAACCGCCGAGGATGGAGACGATCTCGCGGGTGATCTGCTCGGGACGCGCAGACGGGAGGTCGATCTTGTTCAGGACCGGGATGATCTCGAGGCCGGCGTCCACCGCCAGGTACAGGTTCGCGATCGTCTGGGCCTCCATCCCCTGGGCCGCGTCGACGAGGAGCACCGCCCCCTCGCAGGCGTTCAACGCCCGGCTGACCTCGTACGAGAAGTCCACGTGCCCAGGCGTGTCGATGAGGTTGAGCAGGTACTGTTCACCAGCCCCCGGCGGGCGGTAGGGGATACGCACCGCCTGCGCCTTGATCGTGATGCCCCGCTCACGCTCGATGTCCATGCGGTCGAGGTACTGGTCGCGCATCTTCCGCGGGTCGATCAACCCGGCGTGCTGCAGGATGCGGTCAGCCAACGTCGACTTGCCGTGGTCGACGTGGGCGACGATGCAGAAGTTGCGGATGCGCTCGATCGGGTACGTCACGACAGGGAAGCGACCTCATCGTCGACGAGCGCCGCGGCCTGGGCGCTCAGGGAGACATGGCCAGGGTACCGACCAGGGTCACGGTTGTGACCGGAGACGCCCGTGGTAACCTCCCCGCGCAGCCCGGGTCGGGCTGTGACCCTTGTCAGCGTGGAACGAGTCGCAGCCGCCGTGGCCAACATCCAGTCCCAGATCAAGCGCAACCGCCAGAACATCGTGCGTCGCGACCGCAACAAGGCGGTGCGCTCGATGCTGAAGACCTACACCCGGCGCTTCCGGGAGGCGGTCGAGGTCGGCGACCGTGAGCTCGCCGAGGAGGCCTACCGCATCGCCGCCAAGCACTACGACAAGGCAGCGAGCAAGGGTGTGATCCACAAGAACACTGCTGCCCACAAGAAGGCCACGCTGGCCAAGCACCTCAACGGGATGTGACGGCGGCCTGGCACCAGCAGAGCCGGCCACCACCCCGTCTCCGGGACCGTCTACGCCTGCTGATGCTGGGTGACGGTCTCGACGGCCAACCCCGTGACTTCCGCGACGGTGGCATCGAGCGCAGCCGAGCGCACCGTGGGGATGTCGTGCTCGCGCGCACGGCGGACCATCTCGTCGTGGATGCGCCGTATCTCGTCGAAGTGGGCGAGGTAGCGCTGTCGCGGTCGCTCCTCACCGTCCGCGCGATCCGTGAAGCGACTCCGGTGAGCTTCGGCGTCTTCGATCTCCAGGACGACCTGCACGGTGAACGCGTCGTCGGCGCTGGGTAGCTCCAGCGTCCCGGGGACGAGGTGGACGCCCTCGAGGACCATGTCCTGCTTCTCAACGACGGCGCGCTGAAGCACCTGACGCACGCCGACGGCCACGACCGACGCCTGATGCAAGAACCCGATGATCAGCCGGTCGATGGAGCCGTGTGCGAACACGGCGGGGACAGCATCTGCGGCCTCGAACGACGAGCCGTGCAAGCTCGGCGCCAGTTGTGGGGTCATCGTGCTGCGCATCACCTCCCGGATGGCATCGGTGGAGATGACCCGGGTGATGTCCAGGTGGTAGGCGACGTGTGTGGCGACCGTCGACTTCCCGGCACCGGTCGCGCCGCCGATCAGGACGATCAGCGGCTGATCGCGCTCGGGAGCATCGTGCCACCGGACGTAGCGGTCGGCGTTCTCATCGCCGACGTGCCTACGGAGCATCCTCGCAGTGACGTCACGTAACTCGCTGATGCTCACCGCCGTCGGCTCCGAGTCGTCCATCGCGACGACGACCGAGCGATCA
>JALYHG010000095.1 GCA_030776725.1 Actinomycetota bacterium | reverse complement strand
CCGCCTTGCGCTCCCGGGGGCTGGGCAGGATCCGCTCGACCGCCTCCACGACCGTGTTCCCGGTGACGACGATGCGGCTGGCCGCGACGGCCTCATCGAGGAGGTTGCGCCGGTTGACCTCGGTCGGAGCGCAACACAGGTCCGCCAGGTGGTCGGTGACGATCCGGTTGTGCTCCTCGGGCATGGCCCGGTCGAAGCTGCGCAGCCCCGCTTCGACGTGCACCAGCGGGATCTGTCCGGCGTTGGCGGCCACCGCCCCGGCCAGCACCGTGTTCGTGTCTCCCTGCACGACGACGGCCGCGGGCGGCTCCGCTGCGAAGTGCTCGTCGAGGCGGCGGATCGCCTCCCCGATCTGGTGTCCGCGGGACTCGCCACCGATGGTCAGCTGCACGTGCGGTCCCGGCAGATCGAGCTCGTCGAGGAAGACCTGGGCCAGTTCGTAGGCGTAGTGCTGACCGGTGTGAACCACCCGTGCGGCTGGGCCCAGCAGGCGGACCACCTCGGCGAGCTTGACGACCTCGGGGCGGGTCCCGAGCACGACCGCGACGCTGCCCGCCGGCAGGCCACGGTGATCAGGGTCGTGGTGATCACCCATCGCTGCCCGATCACGCGAATACGCTGGCGTGCGTCCCCACCGTCTGTCCGAGCGCGCATGCTACGGGTCGTCACGTCGGCACTGCAGGCGCCGCTGCTGGCGCTGATCGCCTACAACACCGTCACCGCGCTGTGGGGGTGGCGGACCCCCCCGCCGCCTGCGCCCGGTCCGCGCCGCCGCCGGTTCCGGGTGGTCGTCCCCGCCCACGATGAGGCGGGCGTGATCGAAGGCGTGCTCCGCGACCTCGCGGCGCAGGACTACCCGCAGGAGCGGTACCGCACCGTGGTGATCGCCGACCGTTGCAGCGACGCCACCGCGACCGTGGCCGCCGGCTACGCGGACGTGACCGAGCGCCGTGCCGGCGCGCCCGGGAAGGGCCCTGCCATCGCCGATCACCTCGCCACCGACCCCCTCGCAGACGACGAGGCGCTGATCATCATCGATGCCGACAACCGCGTCCCGCCGGGACTGCTGTCACGGTTCGCCGACGAGCTCGCCGCCGGTCACGACGTCCTGCAGGCGTACCTGGACGTCGACAACCCGGACGCGTCGATGCTGGCGATGGCATCCGCGATCACCTACTGGGCGAGCAACCGCACGGTGCAGCTCGCCCGGCGCAACCTCGGCTGGTCGGCGGACCTCGGCGGAACCGGGACGTGTCTCACCGCCGACGCGCTGGCGGCAGCCGGTGGGTTCGGCGCGTCGCTGACCGAGGACCAGGAGCTCGCCGCCCGTCTGGTCCTGGCGGGGCGTCGCGTGACCTGGGTCCACGACCTCCGCGTCCGGGACCAGAAGCCGACCGCCCTGGCGGTGACCATGCGCCAGCGCAGCCGCTGGATGTCGGGGAAGCGTGAGGTGGGGCGTCGCTACGCCGCCGCGCTGGTCCGTCGGGGACTGGCCGACCGGTCGCTCGGTCCGATCGACGTCGCCGTCCGGCTGCTGCAGCCCGGTCGTTCGTTCGTGGCGCTGGTCAGCGCCGTCCTGGCCGTCGCCGCCGCCAACGAGCGATGCCCGCTTCCGCGGCGGCTGTGGGGCGGAGCGGCCGCCGTCCAGTTCGCGTTGCCGCTGCCGTTCCTGTGGCGGGACGGTGTCCCCGCCCGCTACCTCGCCCGGTACCCCGTCGTGACGGTCCTGGCGGCGCTGTGGGTCCCGATCCGGGCGCTCAGCCGCCGCACCGACCGCTGGTACCACACGCCCCACCACGGGCGGAGCGCCACCTGATCGTTCAAGTGACCGCTCGCCCGAGCCGAAGACGAGGAGAACACCGGGGCTCGAGGCCCCTGGTCCACCCACGCATCGACGATCACACGGGGAGGAGTCATGCGTCTGCGCAGGCTGATCGCCGCCGCGGCGGTCACCGCCAGCGTGACCGTCGCCGTCCCGGCAGCAGCGGCCAACCCGGCGACTCCCGCCGGCGGGTACGTCTACGGCGGGATGTACACCGGTGACTTCTGGAACCACGCCGACCAGCTCAACCGCGCCGGCGCGTGGGCGGGGCGGAAGCTGACCTTCTCGGGGATGTTCCACGACCTCACCGAGGACCCCGGCGCGACCGCCCACCTGTTCGAGCAGGGCTGGGCGGCCCAAGCCACCCCGTTCGCCAACGTGAAGGTCGAGGCGTCGGCGGCCCGGATCGCCAGCGGAGAGTTCGACGGGGCGATCAACCGCTGGCGCGACACGGTCAAGCGGTGGCTTGACCAGGGCGGCGGACGCTCGGCGATCATCGCCCCGCTGCAGGAGATGAACGGCAGCTGGACCCCGTGGGGCTGTGACCCAGCCAGCTTCAAGGCCGCCTACCGTCGTATCGTCGGGGCGTTCCGTGCCGCCGGCATCAACGAGACGAAGGTCCGCTGGGCGTACGCGCCCAACGGCTGGTCGGACCCCAAGTGCGGCGGCCACAAGCTCGCCAGCTACTACCCCGGCGACGACGTCGTCGACCTCATCGCGATCTCCGGGTACAACTACGGCCCGAAGGGCTACGACGGCTGGGAGAGCCCGGCGCAGGTCTTCGGCCCCTACCTCAACGAACTTCGGACGTTCGCGGCGCACAAGCCGTTCATGATCGCCCAGACCGGCGTCGCGCCGCAGGGCGGCGACCGCGACCAGTGGCTCCGCGACGCCTACGCGTTCCTCGCCGCCGACCCCAACGCCGTGGGGATCGTCTACTTCAACATCGACAAGACGTCTTGGGGCGGCAACGAGTGGGACTGGCGGATCTGGTTCGGCGACCGCGGCATCGCCGGTTTCCGTGACGCCATGACCTCGGTCCACACCGCGTACGCCTGGCCGCTGCGGAGCTGGTTCCGACCCGGGCCACTGCGGTTCGGTCCCGTCGAGCGGGTGTACGGCACCAACCGGATCCTGACAGCCGTCGCCCTGTCCGGTCGGACCTACGGCACCGCTCCCGCCGTCGTCGTCGCGCCCGAGCACGTCTACGGCCCGGCGCTTCTGGGTGGCCCGCTCGCGGCGAAGCTCGGCGGTCCGGTCCTGCTGACGTCGCCCCACGGCCTCAACGACGAGACGCTGGCCGAGATCCGGCGGCTGGGCGCCGGGACGGCGTACGTGGTCGGCTCCACGGCCGACATCTCTGCGGCGGTCGACCAGCGTCTGACCGCGGCGGGCGTCGCGACCCACCGCGTCGGCGGGGGCAACGTCTTCGACGTGGCCCGCAACGTCGCGCACCTGGTCGGCGGGCACGACGCCTACGTCGTGGAGGGCCACAACCCCGACCCGCGTCGCGGCTGGCCCGACGCCATCGCGGTCTCGGGTCTGGCGGCCGCCCAGCGTCGTCCGATCCTGTTCGTGGAGGCCAACCGCCTCCCCGACGAGACCCGGCTAGCGATCCGTGAACTGCGGTTGCAGCGTGCGACGATCGTGGGCGGGACCGCAGCGGTCTCCGACGCGGTCGCACACGCCATCGCAGCGGAGAACGTGGGCGTGGCGCGGGTCAAAGGCACCACGCGGTACGAGACGTCCCGCGCGGTGGCGGACGTGTCGACGCAGGCGGGGTTGCGGGCCTCGCGGACCTACCTGGCCACCGGGGAGAAGTTCCCTGACGCGCTGGCTGCCGGCCCGGTCGTCGCCGCCGACGGCGGCGTGCTGCTGCTGGTCAGCGGCGGGAACATGGAAGGATCCTCGCAGACCCGGGACTGGCTCCGCGCGCACCGGTTCGAGCGGGTGCGCCTGGTGGGCGGTCGAGCGGTGATCACCGAGCACGTCGAAGGGGAAGCGCTCGGCGTGGTGTCCGACTAGGGGAGCGAGCGGTACGCCTCGACCGTCTCGCCCAGCCCGTCGGTCAACGCGGTTCGCGGCTCGAACCCCAGACCTCGCAGCGCCGTGGTGTCGAGCACGCGGAACGGTGGCCCTGCCGGCTTGGACGGATCGAAGCGCACGTCGAGCGAGGGATCGACGATGTCACGGATCGTCTCCGCCAGCTGGCGGATGCTGACGGGATCCCCGCTGTCGATGTTGTAGACGCCGCCGTTCTCCCCCCGCTCGAGGATGGTCACGACCGCCCGTGCGGCGTCGCGGACGTGGATGAAGCTCCTGATCGCATCGCCGGAGCCCCACACGCAGAGCGTCCCGCCCGGCGCTGCATCGACGGCCTTCTTCACCAACGAGTGCACCACGGTGGAGCGCTCGGGGTCGAACGTCGCTCCGGGCCCGTAGACGTTGGCGAACCTGCCGATCACCACGCGGCCGATGCGCGCCGAGTACCAGCGGGCGATCGCCTCGTCGGTCAGCTTCCCCCACGCGTACCCCGTGGCGCCCGGGTGGCCCGGCTCGATCTTCGGTGCGTCCTCGGTCATCGGGCGTGGCTGGGCGGAGGCGTACACCACCGCGGACGACGCGGCGTACACCGCGCCGACGTTCGCCCGGAACGCAGCGTCGAACACCTGCCGTGTGATCCGGAGGTTGTCGACGAACAGACCGGCGTGGTCGGCCTGCTGCATCTGGATCCCACCGGAGCGAGCGGCGAGGTGCACCACGGCGTCGACGCCTTCGACTGCGCGGTAGACGGTGTCGTCCTCGCCCAGGACCGCCTCCACAACCGCTGCGGGGACGTCGGTCCGGTCGTTGCTGTGTGGCGTGTGCACCACGGTGATGTCGGCGCCTGCCGCGGCCAACACCCGTGTGACGTAGCGCCCGATGAACCCGGTACCACCGGTGACGAGGACCTTCCGCCCCGCCAAGGGTTCCGACACGGCTAGACGTCGATCCCGTACGCCTGGCAGTCCGCGCGGACCATGTCGGCGACGAGCTCCTCGAACGTCATCGTCGTCCCCCAACCGATGGTCTGTCTGGCGCGGGTCGGGTCGCTCTGCAGGTAGTCGACCTCGGCGGGGCGGAACAAGCGCTCGTCGATGACCACGTGGTCGTGCCAGTCGACGTCGACCATCGCGAACGCCAGGTCGAGGAACTCGCGGATGGTGTGGCTCTCACCCGTGCCCACCACCAGATCGAGGGGTTCGTCGTGGACCACCATCATGTGCATGGCACGCACGTAGTCGCGCGCATGGCCCCAGTCGCGTCGCGCGTCGAGGTTGCCCAGGCGCAGTTCCTTGATCTCGCCGGTCAGGATCCGAGGGATGTGGCTGGTGATCTTCCGCGTCACGAACTCCTTGCCCCGCCGCGGGCTCTCGTGGTTGAAGAGGATCCCGTTGCTGGCGTGGAGCCCGTACGCCTCCCGGTAGTTCGCGGTCGCCCAGTAGGCGTACACCTTGGACACGGCGTAGGGGCTACGAGGATGGAAAGGGGTCTCCTCGTTCTGCGGCGGTGGTGCCGCCCCGAACATCTCGCTGCTGGAGGCCTGGTAGAAGCGGATGCTGGGATCGACCTTCCGGATGCTCTCCAGGAGGCGGACGGCACCGAGGCCTGTGATGTCACCGGTCGTGATCGGCATGTCGAACGACGCGCGGACGTGCGACTGCGCTGCCAGGTTGTAGATCTCGTGCGGTTCGATCTCCTCGACCAGACGCAACAACGAGAAGCCGTCTCCGAGGTCAGCCACGTGCAAGTGGACATGCGGCTGCTCACCGATCAGCAGGTGACCGACACGGGTTGCGGCGATGTCACTGGTCGTGGTGCGCACGATGCCGTGGACCTCGTACCCCAGGTCCAACAGGTGTTCGGCCAGGTACGACCCGTCCTGCCCGGTGACTCCCGTGATCAGCGCCCGACGCCCCGCCATGAACGCTCCATCCTCCTCGCGAGGCGGACTGTAGCGGTGCGCTCTCACCGGTCCGGCTGACGCAGGTGCCGCACGGGGCGCGGCCCCGACACCATCCCCACGACCAGTCCGGCCCCGTACGCCAGATGCATGATCACCACAGCCGCCGCGACCCGCGCCGCCCCGGCGAGGGTGTCTGCGCAGCGGGCGGCGACGGTTGCGACGACCAGCACCCACGCCCCGGTGACGGCCGCGAACGGCCACCACACGCCGGCGGCGACCCACACGGCGGCGGTGGTGACCAAACCGACCACCAGCGCGAGCGGGGCGGCGGGACGCCACGACGGCCAGCGCCCGTTGAGCCACAGCAGTTCGCCTTTGCCGCGCCCGTACCGCCAGCTCTGTTGGCCGAACGCCCGTGGCGTCTCGCGCGGGCGGTAGGTGGAGCGGATAGCGGGGTCGAGCAGGATCGTGCGGCCCTCGCGGCGCCAGCGGTGGTACAGGTCGGCGTCCTCGGCGACGCCTGATGGCAGGGCGCGGTACCCGCCGGTGGCCAGGAAGTCGGCGCGGCGGTACGCGCCGAGGTAGACGGTGTCCGCCAGCTGCCGCTCCGACGCGTGGTGGAACCTCCCCGGCCCGATCGCCAGTGGCGAACGCATCACCGCCGCGACGGCCTTCCCGAACGGTGTCGTCCCCAGCGGCAGGAGGTTGCCCCCGACCGCGACGGCGTCGCAGCTCAGCAACGCCTCGACCGAGCGGCGGACGTAATCGGGTGGGTAGGCGGTGTGCCCGTCGGCGCGGACGACGATCTCGCCGGATGCGACCTGCGCTGCCAGGTTCAGGCCGTGGGCCTGGAGCCGGTGGGGATTGTGGACGACGATCAGGTCGGGGAGCCGGTCCTGCCAGGTGGCCAGCCGCTCCAGCGTCCCGTCCGTCGAACCGCCGTCGGCCACGACGATCTGGACACGACCAGGGTGATCCTGGGCGGCCAGCGACGCCAGGACCTCGTCGATGTGGTCGGCCTCGTCCAGGACCGGCAGGAGGACCGAGACCGACCGGCCGGCCGCCGTCGTCTCACCCGAGGTCCGCACGGCCGCGAGCCTACGGCCGGTTCCGCTGCAACCGGACATTCGTCGGTATCCTCCACGCGTGAGGGGGCAACCGGGGAGACCGCGAGTGGCGCAGCGGCAGCGTTCACACCGCCCGACCCGCACCCCGAGGGCCGCGCCGGCGGATCTGCCTCTGCTGACCCGGCTGAACGAGCGCGGGTTCCGGCTGGTGCAGATCGCCGACGCCGTCGCGGTGTTCGCCATCCTGGTGGCCACCAACCTGGTGCGCTTCGGGTGGGAGACGTGGGATCCCGGCCCCGGGGCGACCTACGACCGGGGTGATTACCTTGTGTCGTTCGCGGTGGCCGCCGTCATCCACGTCTCCGTGTACTACTTCGGCGGGTTGTACGAACGCGAACCCCGGCTGGGTTTCCCGCCAGCGCTGCCTCGGGCGGTTCCGCTCACGGTCGTGGCGGTGCTGCTGATCGGTCTGGTGGTCATGGCGACCAGCGGTGCGGGGGTGCGTGTGCTGCCCTTCCCGACCATCAACCTGGGCGTGCTGGCGGTGCTGGGCTCCGTCGCGGTCGCGGCGAACCGGCGTGCGGTGCACCTGCTGCGGCTCAACCGCCAGGGACCACCCCGGGTGCTGCTCGTCGGCGCGCCCGACGAGGTGAACGTCGCCCGACAGCACATCCGCGACGCCAACCACGCCCAACTCGTCGGCTCCACGTCGACCACCGAGGACCTGCTCGAACAGGTGGAGCGACACCGAGCCACCGATGTCGTCCTGCTGTCGGGGCGCTGGCTGGATTCGCTCTACCCGACGCTGCTCAACCGCTTGGAGCGCAAGGGCGTCACCGTCCTGCAACGGGTCACCGCCAAGGACACCCTGTTCGGCCTGCAAGGCGTCCGCGAGGTCGGTGGCATGCCGTTCGTCCTGCTACGCAACCAGACCCTCCCCGTCTCGCGCGCACGGTTCAAGCGGGTCTTCGAGCTGATCCTGCTCGCGGCGCTGTCCCCGGTGTTGCTGGCGGTGTTGGGCGCGGTCGCCGCCTACCAGCTGGTGGTCGTCGGTCGACCGATCCTGTTCTGGCAGGAACGGGTCGGGAAGGACGGCCGACCGTTCCAGATGGTGAAGTTCCGCACCATGCACCCATCCGCCGAGGAGGACGGCGCCCCGCGGCTCGCGACCTACGACGATCCGCGCATCATCTCGGCGTGCCGCTGGGTTCGAGCGATGCGCCTCGACGAGCTACCGCAGCTGTGGAACATCCTCCGCGGCGAGATGTCGCTGGTCGGGCCGCGCCCCGAACGACCGCTGCTGACCGCACAGTTCGAGGAGATCATCCCCGGCTACACGCGCCGCTACGAGATCCCGCCGGGGATCACCGGACTGGCGCAGGTTCACGGCCGGTACGACACCGATCCCGAGTACAAGCTCGGCTACGACCTGCAGTACCTCGTGAACTGGTCACCGGTGCTGGACCTCGAGATCCTGCTGCGGACGGTGTTGGTGGTGATCACCCGCCGGATCTGAAACCTCACCCCGGCAGGCCGGCTTCTCGGAGCACCGCGTCGACGTCCTGCACACCCCGCCCCGTCAGCACCCGACGCAGCCGCTCACGCAGCAGCGGGGCTCCGCAGCGGGGGCAGAAGTTGCTTTCGCGCAGGTCCTGTGGGATCCGCCATCGGCAGTGCGGGCACGCGTCGACCTCCACCCGTTCGTGGACGCCGACGTCTGCGAGCGCGTCGACGTACCCACGCGCGTACTCCCAGGGGACGTACTGGTCGGGCTCCGGTGCGAACGCCGGCTCGTGGACGGGCGTCTCGCCGGTCTCGAGCAGCGCCTCCAGGTTCTCCCGCAGCATCGCCCACGGGTAGAAGTGCTCCTCCTCGCAGTCGCGGCAGAACACCGACACGCCGCGGTAACCCTCCGCCGCGAACGTCTCCTCGAACCTCGACAGGTCCTTGAGATCCTGGCGGACCAGCGCCGATTCGTGCTCGTCGAGCCGAGGCTCCTCGTCGAACTCGTCAGCCATGTGACCAGTCTGGCACCGTGTCGAGTCGGCTGCAGCAGGTCAGATCCGGCCGTCCTCGATCGCGTCGACGATCCACGGGATGACCTCGTCGAGCATGTCGTCGAGGGAGGTGGTCGCCTCCCAGCCCAGCAGCTGACGGGCTTTGTCGACCGCCGGGATACGTTTGGCGACGTCGTGCTCGAACGGCTCGTCCGACACCCAGCGGAACTCCACGTCCGGGCCTTTCAACTTCCGCCAGATCAGCTCCGCCAGCTCCAGCACGGTCGTGGACGCGTCGGTGGACAGGTTGAAGTCGTCGTTGCGCGCCGCGGGATGGGCCATGGCGGTGGCGATGCCACGGGCCAGGTCGCCGCCGTAGGTGTAGTGGCGCACCTGCCGCCCCGATCCCAGGACGTGCAGCGGATCCTGGCCCCGGACGATCTTCTGCACCAGGTCCGGCACCACGTGGCTCATGGCCAGCTTCACGTCCCCGCTGGTGACCTCCACGTCCCCGCGGGCGCGAGCCTCACCGATCCCCACGCAGTTGAACGGCCGCACGATCGTGTACGGCAGCTGGTGTTGGTCCCACGCCGCGCGCGCGAAGTACTCGACCGCCAGCTTCTGGAAGCCGTACGACGACGCCGGCGGCGGGATGTGGCTCTGCTGGCCTTCGTACGACGGCCAGCAGGTGGTCGATTCGAACACCATGGACGACGACAGGTAGGTGACCTTGTCGAGCGGCGCGCCCTCGCGGTGGCGACGGATCGCGGCGTCGCAGGTGGCGGCGATGATCCGCTCGTTGGTGGCCAGCAGGTCGTAGGCGTAGGTGTGGAAGTAGGAGATCCCCCCGATCATGGCCGCCCCGGCGATCAGGTGCTGGCACCCGTCCAGGAGGTCGTACATCAGGTCGGCGTCGCGAGCGTCGCCCTCGACCAGCCGGTAGCGGGGATGATCGTCGTAGGACTTGGTGACCGGGCCGTACTTGGAGTGGTCGTCGAGCCCGACCACCTCGAAGCCGCGCTCGAGCAGCTCGGCGACCACGTACCCGCCGATGAACCCCGACGCGCCGGTCACCAGGACCCGGCTCACCGGGCCGTCCGCTCGGCCTGGGCACGCACCTCCTCGATCGACAGGCGCCGACCGAACGCGAACAGGTACCAGCGCAGGTAGACGGGGATCCACGCAAGCAGCCGGAAGTGCGACACGCCGTGGTCGCGTTCCAGCCAGATCGTGGGGATCTCGGCGACCGGCAAGCGCAGCCGCCGCGCTTTGGCCACGAGCTCCAGGCCGATCTCGAACCCGGAACGGCTGTGGATCCCGACCTGCCGCACGAACTCCCGGCGGTAGGCCTTGAACGAGTTCGTCGCGTCGCGCGTCCCCACCCGCGCGAACCACGCGAGCGTCAACCCGGCCAGCTTGGACAGGAACCCCTTCAGCCACGGCCCACCGACCTGCTGGCCGGCGGGCATGTACCGCGAGGCAGCCGCCACCACCACACCCCGCTCGACCAGGCGCGTGAGGTCGTCGATCTGCAACGGGTCGTCGCTGCCGTCGGCCATGGTCACGACGACCACTCCAGCCGACGCGTGATCGAACCCGAAGCGGATCGCGTTCGCGGGGCCCGGACCGTAGGTGTTCACCGCCGAGGTGACCCGCGGTTCCTTCTCGGCGTAGGCCTCGACCACCTCGACGGTCGGGTCGCTGGGCCGGTCCACGACGACCAGGACCTCGCACGGCAACGTCACGGACTCGAACAGCCGGTCGAGGACGGCGACGATCTCGTCGCCCTCGTCGTAGGCGGGGATCACCACCGACACCCGTGGGCTCACACCCGCACCCCGCGCCCGACGACGTTCCAGATGTCGGCGACCGGGAGGTCGGTCTCCAGCCCGCGGTAGGCGTCGTGCGGGGCGCCCACGATCAGCAGGTCGGAGCGTGCCAGCACCTCGTCCTGCGGGATGAGGTCGTCGTCCACCGTCACGTGCGGATCGGTGGTCAGCACGTCGGCGGCCTTGAACTTCAGGATCCGTTTCAGCTTGTAGCTCAGACTCTCACGGATGTCGTCCGACTCGCCCTTGAACGCCATCCCGAGGATCCCCACCGTCATGGTGGCCAGGTCGAAGCGCTCCTCCAGGCGTGCCACGACGTACAGCGGCAGGCCCTCGTTGACCAGCATCGCGGCGTGCCCCAGCGCGAAGTTGTTGTTGTTGAAAGCGGCGAGCTGCATGGTGTCTTTCAACAGGCACGGCCCGGCCGCGAACCCCGCCGGTGGCACGTCATCGGCGCGCGGGTAGTCGTAGGTCAGCGCCTGGCGTATCCGCTCGAAATCCAACCCGAAATCGTTGGCCATCATGTACAGCTGGTTGGCCGTCGCGAACTTGATGTAGCGCCACACGTTGGTGAACAGCTTGGCGAGCTCGGCCTCCTCTGGCTCGAGGGTGATGATGGTGTCGGTCAGCACCCGGAACAGCTTCTCGGCGCGGGAACGGGCACGGTCGGTCCGACCGGCGATGATCTGTGGCAGCTCGTACAGCTCCATCATCGCGCGGCCCTCAGCGATCCGTTCGGGACAGAACGCCACGTCCGCATCGACGCCGAGGTCACCCAACATGCGCTCGACCATGCCGGTGACCCCCGGGTACACGGTGCTGCGCAACACCACCAGCTGCCCGTCGCGGAGGTGCTGGCTGCACCGGCCCAGTGCCCGCGGGATCGCGTTGGGATCGGGGTTGAGATGCTCGTCGACGGGCGTGCCGATGACGACGACGACGTGCTCGGCGCTCCCCACGGACGCGTCGTCGGTCGTGGCGTGCAGCAGACGATCGCGGTTCGCGCGGCGGAGCGGCTCCTGGGCGCCCGCTTCGGCGAACGGCAACGTGCCGCTGTTGACCGTCGCGACGGCCGCGGCGTCGATGTCGTAGAGCACGGTTCGCAGCCCCCGGTCCGCCAGCGCGATCCCCAGAGGCAGCCCCACGTGGCCGCACCCGCCGATGATCACGACGTCGTTGCTGAAGGACGCCGCGCTGCTCATGGCCCTCCCGTCGTGGCAGACGTGCAGTGTGGCACGCCGGGGCGCCAGCGACCGCATCGGCGGTGACCCTACGCTCGGGCGGACGGCGCGGGAGGGACCGTGCGAGAGGTCGAGATCGGTCCGGGACGCCGGGCTCGGGCCGGGTACGCGTTGGACGACGTGACCCTGGTCCCGTCGCGTCGTAGCCGCAGCGTCGGCCTGGTGGACGTGTCTTGGCAGCTGGACGCCTACCCGTTCGCGCTGCCGGTGCTGTCCGCTCCGGTGGACGCCGTGACCTCACCAGCCACGGCACGGCTGGTCGGCGAGCTCGGCGGCCTGGGTGTGCTGAACCTGCAGGGGCTTTGGACCCGGTACGACGACGCCGAGGACGTGCTGGCCGAGGTCGCGACACTCCGGCCGGGACCGGACGCGACCGAACGGTTGCAGGAGTTGTACGCCGCCCCCGTCCGCGACGACCTGATCGGCCGACGCGTCGAGGAGCTGTCGTCCCACGGCCTGGCAGCTGCGAGCCTGACGCCGCAGCGGGTGGAGCGCTACCACCGGGCCGCGCTGGAAGCCGGGCTCGACCTGTTGGTCGTGCAGGGGGTGGTGGTCACGGCCCAGTACGTGGGACGTGACGGCGAGGAACCCCTCGACCTCAAGGCGTTCACGGCGCGGTACGGCATCCCCGTGCTGGTCGGTGGGGTGGCGTCGGCGAAGTCCGCCCTGCACCTGATGCGCACCGGGGCGGTCGGGGTCCTGGTCGGGGTGGGGGTGGGCAGCGTGTCGACCACCACGGCGGCGCTCGGCGTCGGCCGGCCGCAGGCGACCGCGATCGCCGAGGTCGCTGCGGCCCGCGCTCGCTACCTCGCGGAATCCGGCCGGTACGTGCACGTCATCGCTAGTGGCGGGATCCGTACCGGCGGGGACATCGCCCGGGCGATCGCATGTGGGGCCGACGCGGTGATGCTGGGCCGACCGCTGGCTGCTGCGCGCGAGGCCCCCGGCGGCGGGGCGTACTGGGGCTACTCCGCAGCGCACCACGAGCTGCCCCGCGGTCAGCTGACCCGGGTCCAACCGCTGGGGACGTTGGCGCAGATCCTCACCGGCCCCGCGCACCGCGACGACGGCACGGTCAACCTGGTCGGCGGTCTACGTCGCGCGATGGCCGTCTGCGGGTACGAGGATCTCAGAGGGTTCCAACGCGCCGAGCTGGCGGTGCGGGCGTGATGGGCCAGCTATCCGCCGACGACTTCGACGACGCCAACCGCAGCCACCTGCAGGGCCTGGCCACCTGGGCCCCGGTAGCCTGCGGCCGATGACCGCCCCGTCCGACGAGATCCGCGATACCCGGTTCGACACGGTCCTAGTGGTGGACTTCGGGGCCCAGTACGCGCAGCTGATCGCCCGCCGGGTCCGTGAGGCGCACGTCTACTCCGAGATCGTGTCTCACACCATCACCGCCGACGAGGTCCGCGCCCGGCGCGCCAAGGCGGTGATCCTGTCGGGCGGTCCGGCCAGCGTGTACGCGGAACGGGCGCCCCGGCTGGATCCGCAGGTGTTCGCCATCGGCGTCCCGGTCCTTGGCATCTGTTACGGCCAGCAGCTGATGGCCGACACCCTGGGGGGCACCGTCGCGAGGACCGGCGTCCGCGAGTACGGCCGCCGCGACCTCACCGTCGACGACCCCGGCGTGCTGTTGGATGGCACCCCGCCACGCCAGCCGGTGTGGATGAGCCACGGCGACACGGTCACCGCCGCCCCGCCCGGGTTCCGCGTCACCGCCCGGACCGCCACCGCCCCGGTCGCGGTCTTCGAGGATCCTGACCGCGGCCTGTACGGCGTGCAGTACCACCCGGAGGTGTCCCACACGACCTACGGCCGGGACCTGCTCAAGCGGTTCGTGTACGACGCGGCCGGATGCCGTCCGACCTGGACTCCTCTGAACGTGATCGATCACGCGGTCTCCGCGGTGCGTGCGCAGGTGGGTGACCGTCCGGTGCTGTGTGGCCTGTCGGGCGGAGTGGACTCGGCGGTGGCGGCAGCGCTGGTGCACCGGGCGGTCGGGGACCAGCTGACGTGCGTGTTCGTCGATCACGGGCTGCTCCGCCACGACGAGGGACGCCAGGTGGAGGACACCTTCCGCGGCCACTTCGACGTCAACCTGGTGCACGTCAAGGCTGAGGACCGGTTCCTCGACGCGCTCGCGGGCGTCACCGACCCGGAACGCAAACGCAAGATCATCGGCGAGCAGTTCATCCGGGTGTTCGAGGAGAGCGCCCGTGATCTCGACCTCGGGGATCAGCCGACCGCGCCCAGCAAGAAGTTCCTGGTGCAGGGAACCCTGTACCCGGACGTGATCGAGTCCGGCAGCGACACCGCCGCCACCATCAAGAGCCACCACAACGTGGGGGGGCTCCCCGCCGACCTGGACTTCGAGCTGGTCGAACCGCTGCGCCTGCTGTTCAAGGACGAGGTCCGCCACCTCGGCGAGGAGCTCGGGCTGCCCGAGACGATGGTGTGGCGCCAACCGTTCCCCGGCCCCGGCCTGGCCGTGCGGATCGTCGGTGAGGTCACCCGCGACCGGCTGGGGATCGTCCGCGCCGCCGACCGCATCGTTCTCGAGGAGCTGCGACGCGCAGGGCTGGAACGCCACATCTGGCAGGCGTTCGCGGCACTGCTCACCGTCCGGTCGGTGGGCGTGATGGGCGATGAGCGCACCTACGGACACCCGATCGTTGTCCGTGCGGTGACCTCCGAGGACGCCATGACCGCCGACTGGGCACGCTTGCCCGACGAGGTTCTCGAGCGGATCAGCGGCCGCATCATCGGGGAGGTCGAAGGCGTCAACCGCGTCGTGTACGACATCACCTCCAAGCCGCCCGGCACCATCGAGTGGGAGTAGGCCCCCGGTACCCTCCGCGGCATGCCTGAACCCACCGCGCCGCCGGTCCGCGTCTCCGAGGACCTCATCGCGGACCTCAACCCCGCCCAACGGGAGGCGGTCACCGCCGTCGACGGGCCGGTGCTCTGCATCGCGGGCGCCGGGTCGGGCAAGACCCGCGTCCTGACTCACCGCATCGCCCACCTGATCCGCGACCTCGGCACCGACCCGTTCTCGATCCTGGCGATCACGTTCACGAACAAGGCCGCCGCGGAGATGCGTGACCGGGTCGGTGAGCTGGTCAGCTCCCGACTGTCGGAACGGATGTGGGTCACCACGTTCCACTCGGCGTGTGCACGGATCATGCGCCGCGAAGCGAGGCGGCTGGGGTACACGTCCACGTTCACGATCTACGACCAGGCCGACGCCGTCCGCCTCACCACCCAGGTCATGAAGGACCTCGACGTCGACGAACGGGGGCTCACGCCCCGCGGTGTGCACCACGCCATCAGCGCCGCCAAGGACACGCTCGTCGACTTCGACACCTACGCTGCCCGCGCGAGCGACCACGTCGAGCGGCGCATCGCCGAGGTGTACCGCGAGTACCAGAGCCGGCTGCACCGTTCGAACGCGATGGACTTCGACGATCTGATCGTCAAGACCGTCGAGCTGTTCGAGCTGTTCCCTGACGTCCTCGACCACTACCGGCAGCGGTTCGCCTACCTGCTGGTCGACGAGTACCAGGACACCAACCGGGCGCAGTACCACCTGGTCAACCAGCTCGCCGGCGCTCACCGCAACGTGATGGTGGTGGGCGACAGCGACCAGGGCATCTTCGGCTGGCGGGGCGCGACGATCCGCAACATCCTCGACTTCCAGCGGGACTTCCCCGAGGCGCGCGTCGTCGCGCTCACTCGCAACTACCGCTCGACCCAGACCATCCTCGACGCAGCCAACGCCGTGATCCGCCACAACGAGGTCCGCCACTCCAAGGAACTGTGGACCGAGCGGGACGCCGGGCACAAGGTCGTGCGCTACCACGCGCAGGACGAACGCGACGAGGCCGCGTTCATCGCCGAGGAGGTCGAGCGGCTGGTCGCCGACGGGTACCGCTTCGGCGACGTGGCCGTCTTCTACCGCACCAACGCCCAATCGCGTGTCCTGGAGGAGGTCTTCGTCCGCGTGGGGACGCCGTACCGCGTGGTCGGAGGTGTGCGGTTCTACGAGCGCAAGGAGATCAAGGACATCCTCGCGTACCTGCGGGTGCTGGTGAACCCGGCCGACGACCTGTCCGCCCGGCGTGTGCTCAACGAGCCGCGCCGCGGGATCGGGGCCAAGACCGAGGAGTGGCTCGACCTGCACGCGGCCCGCGAGCGCATCACGTTCCTCGAGGCGTGCCGGCAGGCGCAGGACATCCCCCAGCTCGGTCCGCGTCAGGTCACCGCGGTCACGACGTTCGTGGACATGCTGGACGTGCTGCGGACCCTGGCGGGGGACATGGCGGTCCCGGACCTGATCGAGGAGACCTGGACGCGGACCGGCTACCTGAAGGAGCTGCTGGCCGAGCGCACGGTGGAGGCGCTGGGGCGTGAGGAGAACCTCCGGGAGCTGCAGTCGGTCGCCCGCGAGTACCACGAACGCAGCCCCGACGGTGGTCTGGAGGGGTTCCTCGAGTCGGTGACGTTGGTGACCGACCAGGACGAGCTGCTGGACATCGAGAAGGATCAGGCGGAGCGCGACCAGACCGCGGTGACGTTCATGACCCTGCACACCGCCAAGGGCCTGGAGTACCCGGTGGTGTTCATCACGGGGATGGACGACGGCGTCTTCCCGCACGTCCGGTCGCTGTCGGAACCCGAGCAGCTCGAGGAGGAACGCCGGCTCTGCTACGTGGGCCTGACCCGGGCCAAGGACCGCCTGTACGTGGCGCACGCCGACCACCGCACGCTGTGGGGAGGCACGTCCTACAACCCGCCGTCGCGGTTCCTCTCCGAGCTCCCCGAGCGGGTGGTCGACGTGCGGGGCGGCGAGCAGGGCGGCGCTGCGCGTCGCGTCCGTGACCGCGAGGCGCTCGAGTTCGCCGGGACCCAGTTCCGGGTGGGCGACGCCGTGCGCCACAGTCGCTTCGGACGCGGTCGGATCCTGGAGGTCGCCGGGGAGGGCGAGTCCGCCGAGGCCCTGGTCGACTTCCCCGAGGCCGGCAAGAAGCGTCTACTGCTGCTGTACGCCCCGCTCGTCAAGGAGTAGGTCCCAGCGCGGAGCCCTCCGGCGGTTGTTGCCCTTCCGCTTGTGCCCGTGCATCACGCAGCTGGTCGGACGCGCTTGGACGTGACCCGGCGCTTGACTCGGGCGTTGCCTGTTCGCCCCGGGCGGTCATTGAACGGGCGTCGGCTCGTTCCGGGTTGCGGTGGTCTGCGGGGGCGTGGGGTGGTGGCCGGGGTGGTGGCCGGGGTGGTGGGCCGGGGTGGTGGTCAGGGTGGTGGTCGTTGGTGGGCGGTGCCGTTGGGTGCGGTGAACACC
>JALYHG010000094.1 GCA_030776725.1 Actinomycetota bacterium | reverse complement strand
ACGGCGGCCTCTGCCCCGGCCTCGACGCGGACGTGGTCGGCCAGCAGGCCGAGCACCCCGTCGAGCTGGGAGGTGAGCAGCGCCGTGGCGCCGGCGTCGGTCTGGGCGGACGTGGCTCGCAGCGCTTCGGCCCGGGCCGCCTGGGAGGCCCGTTCGCGCTCGAGGTCGTGCCGGTGCACGACGGCTGCCTCCAGGTCGGCCTCGGCCTCGGCGAGCGCGGACTCGTCGTGCTCGACGGTCTCGGTCAGATGCCACTCCTCGGCGTCCAACCGACGGATCTCGTCCTGTACCGCCTCGATCTCGACACGCAGCTGTCGCCCGTGAGCGTCGAGTTCACCGAGCTGCCTCTCCAGCCGTGTCGCCTCCGCCGACGCGGCATCCACGGCGTTGCGGTGCGCGCGGACGTCTGCCTCCCACCGCAGGTAGCGCTCACGGGCCTCGGTTCGTGCCCGGGCGGACGCGGCCCGGTCGCGCTCGTGTTCGCGGCGGGTGAGCTGCGCGTCGCGACTGGCGACCGTGGCCCGTTCGAGTTCGGCGCGGGCGGTGGCCAAGGCCTGCAGACGATCCGAGTGTTCGGCGTCGACCCGGTCAGCTTGGGCGCGGAGCTCGTCGGGCGGGCGCCCCGCCAGCGGGTCCTCGACGTACTCCAGGAGGTGACGGCGGCGTGCCTCGATCAGGGTGGCGGTGCCCTGCAACCGTTCCCGCAAGCGTGCGAGCCGTTCGACGGCGGCTCGGGCCGATTCGGCACGGGGGGCGTCCGCCCGTAGCTCCGCCTCGGCGCCCTCGACCTCCGCCTCCAGGTCGCGGGTCGCCGCCTCGAGCTCGGCCTGTTCGGCGGCGGTCGCGGCGTCGTGCTCGTCTGCCTGCTGCCACGCTCGGTGCAGGCCCGACAGATCGTGCGCCGCGAGTCGGGTGCGGGCCTCGCGCAGCTCCGCCTGCAGCTGGGCGTGCTTGTTGGCGGCCTCCGCTTGTCGCTCCAGGGGACGCAGCTGGCGGCCCAGCTCGCGCAGCACCGTGCGCAGCTTCTCGACGTGGACGTCGACGCGGTCGAGCTTGCGGTGCGCGCGTTCGCGCCGGCGGCGGTGCTTGAGGATCCCCGCGGCCTCCTCGATGAACGCGCGGCGCTCCTCGGGCTTGGCGTGCAGGATCGCGTCGAGCTGACCCTGCCCGACGATGGTGTGAAGTTCGCGGCCCAGACCGGTGTCCGACAGGAGCTCCTGGACGTCCAGAAGGCGGCACTCCGCGCCGTTGATCGCGTAGATGTTCTCACCGCTGGCGAGGATCTCTCGCGACAGACGGACCTCGCTGAAGCCCTGCGCGGAACCGCCGAGCCCGAGCCCGCCCAGGCCCAGCTGGCCACGTGAGTTGTCGATGACGATCTCGACCTTGGCCTGACCGACCCCTGGGCGGCCCGGCGAACCAGCGAAGATGACGTCGGCGAGTTCACCGCCCCGCAGGACCTTCGCCGAGCGGGTTCCCAGGACCCACGCGAGCGCGTCCACGATGTTGGATTTCCCGGATCCGTTGGGTCCGACGATCGCGGTGATGCCGGGCTCGAACCCCAGGACGGTGCGCTCCGCGAAGGACTTGAATCCCCGCAGCGTCAGCGACTTCAGGAACAAGCTGCGAACCTCACCCGCGTCGCGTCCACGTCGGTGCCCCGGCGACCGCAACCCGACGGCGCCCCTGTTGGCCAGCTCGGACGCTACCGACTGGACGTCCCGGATCCGTGGAAGCGCCGCGGCGCGGCGGAGACGCGCGTGATCCTGGCTGGGGTGGCGGACGGGACGGGCCAGGCGGATGGGCCATAGGGGGCCGGTGCGCCTGGGAACCCGGAGGTCAGCAGGTGCGGATCAGGCCAGCGCGGAGCTCGCGGTGTCCAGCGGTGTCTCCGCATCGAGATCGATCACGCGGCGCTCGTTGCGGGAGACAGCCTCCTCGGCCCGCTTCAGCGCCTCCTCGAGGGCGGCGACCCGTGCGCGGAGTGCCCGGACTTCCTCCAGGAGCGCGAACGTACGCGGGTCCGCGTGTGAGCCGACGATCGCTTTGGCCATGTGATGATCTCCCCAGTCGGGTCACCCGACCCGTGCTGTGCGCGCCGTGCGTCCCTGATCTGGCACCCCACGTGCCTCGTGACGCCGGCTCAGCGCGGACGTGCGGCAGCGCCGTATCCACGGATGATACCGGACCGAGACGACATAGTCGAGACGACACAGGCGAACCGCCAGTGACGCTCCTGCCGGGCGGTCGTGGGCCGCGCACCACGCCGGCTGTGTCGCCTTCAGTGGCGGACTTCGAAGTCGTCGAAACCTTCGGGTTCGCGCTCTTCGCTGTCGACGTCTTCGACCCGGGCGGCCCGGGGCCCGCCGGAGTGCACCCAGTCGACCACCGCCTCGACCGCGTCGGGCTCGCCTTCGACCCACAGCTCGACGGACCCGTCCCGGCGGTTGCGGACCCAACCGGCCGCTCCCACCTCTCGCGCCCTCTCCCGCGACGACGCACGGAAGAACACGCCCTGGACACGACCGTGGATCTGCAGACGTCGCGCGGTCCGACTCATATCTGGCAGCCTCGGCAGTGGTAGGTCACGAAGCGCCCCTTGACCTTGGTTTTGACGACCGTACGCCGGCACCGCAGACACGGTTGGCCGTCACGGCCGTAGACCTTCAGGTGCGCGATCGGCTCGCCCTCCTCATCGAAGGCGAGATCGGGGGTGGCGTCCTCCAGCGTGGTGCCGCGCTGCTTGATGGCAGCCTGCAGCACCTCCTGGATGGCGCGGTACAGCCGGCGGACCTCCTGGGTCGACAGCGTCTCCGACGACCGGTCGTGGCTGAGGCCCGCCGCCCACAGCGCCTCGTCGCTGTAGACGGTGCCGATCCCCAGGACGTGGCGCTCGTCCATCAGCAGCTGCTTGAGGGGGGCCGCCGCGGCCTGCAACCGCTCGGCGAACTCCAGCCAGGTGGGGTTGTCCTCGAACAGGTCGAGCGCGTCCGGGGGGACCTCGGCGGCCGCGAACGCCTCCTGGGTCGGCACCACCCCCATGTGGCAGGACTCACCCTCGCTCGGGTCGGTGACGTGGATGGCTCCGCCCGTGGTGAAGGTGACGACGACGTCGGTGTCCGGTCCGGCCGGTTCGTTCACCGTCTCGCGGTGCAGCGTCGCCGTGTCACCAGGATCGATCACCCAACTGTGTTCGTCGTCGAGGTCGAGGAAAAGCACGGTCCCGCGGCGGCGGACCGCCTCGATCTTCCTGCCCTCCAGCGCCTTGGCGAACTCCGGGCGGGTGCGGTGGTACGGCCGCACGATCCCGGCGATCTTGACGTCGGCCTCCTTGACCCGCTTGCCGACGACCTCCTTCTCGAGGTCCTTGCGCAGGACCTCCACCTCGGGTAGCTCGAGCACCCCGTCACCTCTCCTGCGCGTCGGCGCCGGGCGCCGATCGGTCGCTCCGGCTCAACAACCGGTAGGCCTCGCGTGCGGCGGCCTGCTCCGCCTTCTTCTTGCTCCCGCCGGTGCCCCGTCCGCACTCGATGCCGTCGACGGACACCACGGCCGTGAACTCCGGGGCGTGGTCGGGCCCCTCCTCGTGCAGGGCGTAGACCGGCAGGCTCCCGGAGCGGGCGGCGGCCAGTTCCTGCAGGCTCGTCTTGTAGTCCAGCGCCGCTCCGCGGGTGGCCAGGCTCTCCAGACGCTCCGCGAACAGGCGACGCACCAGGGCCGACGCGGCCTCGAACCCGCGATCCAGGTACACCGCTCCGAGCACCGCCTCGAACGTGTCGGCCAGGATCGAGTCCTTGTCCGTCCCGCCGGTGGCGACCTCGCCCTTCCCCAGGCGGACGAACCGGCCGAGTTCCAGAGCGCGGGCCACGTCCGCGAGCGTCGCGGTCCTGGTCGCCGCCGCCCGCAGCTTCGTCAGGCGCCCCTCGGGCGCCTCGTGCATCTGGTGGAAGATCAGGTCGGTGACGACCAGCGTCAGCACCGCGTCGCCGAGGAACTCCAGACGTTCGTTGGTCGGCAGGCCACCGTGCTCGAACGCGAACGACCGGTGTGTCAACGCCCGTCGCAGGGTCGCGTCGTCACTGAACTGCATCTCCAGGCGCGATTCGAGCTCCGCGAGTCCCGGTCGGTCAGCGTCGTCGCCGGTTGTGGGGACCCGCTGCACGGACGCCTCCCGGGTTGTCGTCGTCACTCGCGTCGCGACAGCGGTCGTGGTCCTCCGTTGAGAGGCAGGCGGTGGCGCCTAGTAGCTCTCAGGCTCGATCACCTGCTGGCCGCCGTACGAGCCGCATACCCGACACACGGTGTGCGGCCGGATCGGGCTCTTGCAGCGCTTGCACGTGGCGTACGTCGGTTTGGCCAGGCGCAGCCAGTTGGACTTGCGGTGCCGCGTCCGCGAGCGGCTCAGCTTCCTCTTGGGGACGGCCATCACATCTCCTGTTCAGCGATCGATCGTGGTCAGCCGGGCGGCAGGCTGAGGTCCTGCAGGGGCGCCCACCGAGGATCGACCGCTTCCGTCTCGCCGTGCCCGCAGCCGGACACGTTGCGGTCGGCGCCACACACGGGACACAGGCCGCGGCAGTCGGCGTGGCACAGGGCGCGCAGCGGGATCGTCGCGACGATCGAGTCACGGAACATGGCGACGAGATCGATCGCGCCTTCGGGCAGGATCTCGTACCCAGCTTCGACCTCCTCCGCGTCGGGGTCGAGACGCCGCGGGTCGATGTACAGCTCGGACACGGCGACGTTGTGGTCGGCGTCGACGTCGGTCAGGCATCGGCCGCAGGGCAGCGACGTGGCGAACGCCAGCCGGCCACGGACGAGCAAGCCATCGACCAGCATCTCCAGGCGCAGGTCGACCCCGATGGGCCCGTCGAGTGCCTCGTCAGCGGGACCCCAGTCGCTCGCGGGTGCGTCGACCTCGCCACGGGTCAGCGTGGCGGTGACCTCCCGCGTCGCACCAGGGCGGTCGACGAGGTCGGTGATGGGGATACGCACGTGGATACTCCGCGTTCGTGGATCGTGAGGCTAGCACAACAGCCGCATAGCGCGCGCTGTGCGCACGTCTTCGCGCGATGACCAGATCGGCACCGGAACGGGGGTGGCGGCCACGCGCACCCCGTTCAACGTCATCACCCCGTCTCCCATTCCTCGTCGCCGCGCTCCTCCTCGACGTCGGCGAGGTCGTCAGCCGCGATCCGCCCGCGGAGCTTGTCGCGTCCCCGCCCCACCGCCGCGAGCGTCTTGTTCAGCACCACCTCGAAGTTCGCGAGCTTGGCGTCCACGTAGTCCTCGGCTTCGAGGCGGATCTGGCGGGCGTGCTCCTGGGCCTCGTCGATGATGCGGTCGGCCTCGCGGTTCGCGGCCTGCACCACCTCCGTCCGCGACACCAGGCGGGCGCGCTCGGCTTCGGCGTCCTCGCGGAGCTGCGCCGCTTCTCGCCGGGCCCGGTCTAGGATCTCGTCACGCTCTTTGAGGATCCACCGGGCCTGGCGCAACTCGTCGGGGAGCGAGCCGCGCAGTTCGGCGATCACGCCTTCCAGCTCGGCCCGGTTGAGCATGACGGACGCGGACAGCGGCACGTTCTTCGCGTCGGCGACCATGAGCTCGAGCTGGTGGAGCTTCGCCTCGACGTCCAGAGAGCCGCTCGGTGCGGCGCTCCACGAGGTCGAACGGCTGGTCTCGGTGTCGGCCATGTGGGTTCTCGCTCCGTGGTGATCCCCGCCAGCGTACTGGCGGGCGCCCCGGCTCAACCGAACTCTTCGGCCAGCGCCGCGGCGACCTGCGGGGGAACCAGGCCCTGGACCGACCCGCCGAGGCGTACCACCTCCTTCACCAGGGACGATGACAGGTACGACCAGTCGGGGCTGGTCGACATGAACAGCGTCTCGACGTCGCCCAGCCGCTGGTTCATCTGGGCCATCTGCAGCTCGTACTCGAAGTCGCTGACCGCGCGGAGACCCTTGACGATGACGCCGATCCCGCGCTCCTGACAGAAGTGCACCAGCAGCCCCGCGAAGCTGGTGACCTGGACGTTACCCAGGTGGGCGGTGGTCTCCTCGATCAGGCGCACGCGGTCGCCGACGTCGAACAGGGGCTGCTTGGTGGGGTTCTGCAGGACCGCCACGACGACCTCGTCGAAGCGCGACGCGATGCGTTCGATGATGTCGAGATGGCCGTAGGTGACCGGGTCGAAGCTGCCCGGGCACACTGCGGAGTTGCTCACCGGCCAGACCTCCGTGCGTCGCCAGCCGGGAAACTAGTGGCCGAGCGGGCGTCCTTCGGCCACGGCTTCGTGCAGGACGGTGTCGCCGTAGCGCCGCGTCCGGGTGGGTCGCAGGTCGGTAGGCCATGGCGGCACGGGGTCATGGTGGCTGGCCTCGAGGACCACCAGGCCGTCGCGGGCGAGCACCGCGGCCAGGCCGTCGAGCACGTCCGCCAGTTGCATCCGGTCGGTGTCGTAGGGAGGGTCGAGCAGCACCAGGTCGAACGGGGCCCCGGGCAACCGATCGCGGAGCGCCGCGCGAACGTCGGCGTGCAGCACGACGGCGTCCTGGCCCAGTCCGGTCCGTTCGAGGTTCTCCAGGAGTGCCCGGTGGGCGCGGGCCGCTCGCTCGACGAAGACCGCCAGCCGCGCGCCCCGAGACAGCGACTCGATGCCCAGCGCCCCCGAACCGGCGTACAAGTCGGCGACGGCCGCTCCGGGCAGACGCGGTTGCACCGAGGAGAACAGCGCCTCCTTCACACGGTCGCTGGTCGGGCGCGTTCCGCGCCCGCGGGGCGCGGTCAGCCGCCGTCCACGGGCGGCCCCCGCGATGACCCTGACGCCAGCCTCCTCGACCGCGAGCGCGGCCAGCGTACGGCGCGACCGGCGTCATCCCGTCGCGAGCGCCTCGAGCTCCTCCAGCCCACCGCGGTAGCGGCGGCGGACCTCTGCCCGCAGGCCCGCCAGTCGGCTCTCCGCCAGGTCGGGGTCTGCGGTGACGAGCTCGCTGGCCAGCTGCCGGCAGTGGACGACGACGTCCAGGTCGTCGGTGAGCCGGGCCAGCTTCAGGTCGGGCATCCCCGACTGGCGGCTGCCGAACAGCTGACCCTCGCCGCGCAGCTCGAGGTCGACCTCGGCGAGTGTGAAGCCGTCATGCGTCGAGGCCACCGCCTCCAGCCGCGTCCTGGCCTCGTCGGTGAGCTCCTCGCCCGGCCGCCCGGCGAACAGCACGCAGTAGCTGCGGTCGGCGCCGCGGCCGATCCGACCGCGTAGCTGGTGCAGCTGGGAGATCCCGAACCGATCGGCGTCCTCGACGATCATCACGGTGGCGCTTTGGACGTCGACACCCACCTCGACGACCGTGGTGGCCACCAGGACGTCGAGCTCGCCGCGACGGAAGGCGGTCATCGTCGTGTCCTTGTCGTCGCCCCGCATCCGTCCGTGGAGCAGCCCGACCCGCAGGTCCGGGAAGACCGTGTCGCGTAGCCGGACGTACTCGTCCTCGGCAGCGCGGGCGGCCACGTCCTCGGAACCCTCGACCAGCGGGCACACCACGTAGGTCTGGCGTCCGCGGGCTGCCTGCTCGCGGACGAAGGCGTACAGGCGCCCACGTCGACCGGTCTGCTCGGGGGTGATCAGTTGGGTCACGATCTCCTGGCGCCCCGGCGGGAGCTCGTCCAGGACGGTGACGTCGAGGTCGCCGAACAGCGTCAGCGCGAGCGACCGCGGGATCGGCGTGGCGGTCATCACCAGGACGTCGGGCGCGGCGGCGTGGTCGGCGGCCTTCTCACGCAGCGACACGCGCTGATGCACGCCAAAACGGTGCTGCTCGTCGATCACGACCACGCCGAGGTCGGCGAAACGCACCCCCTCCTCCAGCAGCGCGTGTGTGCCGACGACGATGTCGGTCGCTCCAGACAGCAGCTCTGCGAGGATGCGACGCTTGGCGGCGGTCGGCGTCGCCGAGGTGAGCAGCTCCAGGCGGATCCCGTCGAGGACGTTCACACCCAGCGGAGCGAGCTGATCGGTCAGTGTCCGGTGGTGCTGGACAGCGAGGACCTCGGTCGGGGCCATCAGGACCGCCTGACGGCCGTTGTCGACGGCGCACAGCATCGCCCAGGTGGCCACCAGGGTCTTACCGGATCCAACGTCGCCCTGCAGCAGCCGGTGCATCGGGCGGTCGGCGGCCAGGTCGGCGCCGATCTCGGACATCGCGCGCTGCTGGGCTGCCGTCGGCGTGAAGCCCAGCGCGTGCAGGAACCGTCTGGCGCGACCGTCAGGCGTCGGGCCGTTGTGGACGCCAGCCATGTCGGCCTCCAACCGGGCGCGTCGCCAGTGCAACCCGACCTGGAGTGTGAACAGCTCATCGAAGACGATCCGGCGTCGGGCGGCGGCCGCGGCACGGTGATCGGGCGGGGAGTGGATGGCGCGGACCGCGGTGTCGAGTGACGTCAACCCGAGCTGGTCGCGGAGGTCGTCGGGGAGGAAGTCGTCCAGCTCAGGTAGCCGGTCCAGCGCCGCCTCGATCCACCCCTGCAACCGCCAGCTGGGGACCGCCTCCGTGGCCGGGTACACGGGGACCAGCCTGCGGTGTTGGACGTCGCCCGGCTCGTCAGGCCCCAGGCCGTGGACGTCGGGCATCACCAGCTGCAGCCGGCCGTGGCGACGCTCGAGCGTTCCCGAGAACCTCGCGGCGGTCCCGGGCGGGTGGCGACGTCGTCGCCAGTCCTGGTTGAAGAACGTCGCGGCGAAGGGGGTGCCGGTGCGGTCCCGGACGGTGGCCTCGCTGATCGTCAGGCGGCGACCGGTCCGCTTGGAGGTGGGCTGGCGCTGCGTCCACTGCACGATCGTCCCCACCAGCGTGACCGGCTCCCCGACCGTCGCGACGTCCAGCGCGACGAGGGCGCCGAGATCCTCGTACTGGCGTGGGTAGTGCTCGATCAGGTCGCGAACGGTCTCGATCCCGAACTGCGACCGCAAGGTCGTCGCGCGCCGGGGTGCCACCCCCGGGACGGTGACGACGGGGTCGTCGAGGTCGAGCCGGTCCGCCACTGCTCGGCTCCTGTGAAGCTCGGCCACGTGGCCCGCAGGGTACAAACGTGCCGGCGCCGAACGGCGACGGTGCCGCGAAGTCAACGCCTCGAGCGGCGCGGTGCGGCCCGGTCGCAGGTGCGCTAGCCTGCGATCCGTCGCCTGCCGCTCGTTGACGCGGGTCGACACCACCCTCGGTCGTCGCCGCCACCACGTGTTCCCAACATCCTGCTCGTGGTCGTGGGGCGTGACCGTGCGTCGAGTCGTGAACGGAGACACCATGGCGGCTGTGTGCGAGATCTGCGGGAAGGGCCCCTGGTACGGCAAGCAGGTCAGCCACTCGCACCGGCGTTCGTCGCGACGGTGGAACCCCAACATCCAGCGGCTGCGTGTGCTCAAGGACGGACGGGTGCAACGGGTCGATGTGTGCACGTCATGCGTCAAGGCGGGGAAGATCCAGCGGCCACCGGTGGGCAGCGGCGGCTGACCTGCCTCGCGCCCCCGGGACGTGCCGTCCCGAGAGCTGCCGGTCTGGTTGGGACACCGTCAGCGGTGGTGACCCATCTCCCAACTGGGGTTGACCGGACCGATCCCCTGTCCGACCCGGATCCCGTGCTCGATCGCTCCGGTCACGAACCTCTTCGCCTCTCGTACCGCGGCGACCACGTCGTCTCCGTGCGCTAACCGGGCAGCGATCGCCGACGCCAGCGTGCATCCCGTGCCGTGCGTATCGCGCGTGTCGAGCCGGCGAGAACGGATCTCGTGGTAGGCGCTGCCGTCGGTGAGCAGATCCACCGCGTCGTCGTTGTCAGGCAGGTGCCCGCCCTTGACCAGGACCCAGCGCGGCCCCAGTTCGAGCACGGCGTCGGCCGCCCGTCGCAGGTCCTCGGGCCGCTCGACCTTCACGTCGCTCAGCAGCGTCACCTCCCCCAAGTTGGGCGTGACGACCAACGCCTTGGGCAACAGGTCGTTGCGCAGCGCATCGACCGCATCCTCTCGCAGCAGCGGATCCCCGTGCTTGGACGCCGCCACCGGATCGACCACGACGGTGCGCACGTCGTGCTCGTCGAGCGCCGCGGCGACGGCGGTGATGATCGACGAGTTGGCGAGCATCCCGGTCTTGACGCTGTCCACACCGATGTCCTCGACGACGCTCTTCAGCTGGCGGACGACGAAGTCGGGTGGGATCTCGTGGACGCCCTGCACCCCGACCGTGTTCTGGGCGGTGAGAGCCGTGATCACCGTCATGCCGTACGCGCCGAGCGCCTGGAACGTCTTCAGGTCGGCCTGGATCCCCGCCCCGCCGCCGGAGTCGGATCCCGCCACCGTCAGCACGCGGGCGGGGCGCTCGCTCATCCTGCCTCCTCCTGCTGTTGGGTTCCGTGTTCGTAGCCGAGCCGGCTGATGTCGCGCTCGCTGCCATCCGCGAGACGGAGGGAGACGCCGTCCCCGTCCGTGACCGTACCGACCTCGTGCCAGACGAGCCCGAGCGCCTGCAGCTGACGCGACAGGTCCGCTACCCGGTCGGGCGGCACGGCAGCGACCAGCGCGAGGTCGTCGCCCCCGCCGCACACCAGTTCGAACGGGTCGATGGCGAGCGCGTCGGCCGTGGCGGCCACGCCCGGGTCGACGGGGAGCCGCTCGGCGTCGACGACGACCCGCACGCCGGAGGCGGCGGCGACGTGGCCCAGATCACGTCCCAATCCGTCGCTGACGTCGATGCAGGCGTGCGCGCCGTGGCGCGCCAGCGCCGCCCCCGCTTCAGGCAACGCTTCCGGCCGGCGGTGCGCGCGCAGCAGCTGCGGGTGATCGTCGAGCACGTCACGACGTCCGCTGCGGTGGGCCGCCAGACCGGCCGCGGCCGTCCCGAGCGCCCCGACCACGATCACCGCGTCGCCGGGGCGGGCGCCCGACCGTGGCAGGGGGTGGTCGGTGTGGAGCCGGCCGAGGACGGTCACGGTCACAGCCAGCACCGGTCCGCCTGCGATGTCCCCGCCGACGAGAGCCACCCCCCACCGACGTGCGGCCTCGTCGAGGCCCGCGTACAGCGCGTGCACGGCGTCGTCGGGCAGATCGGCGGGGCGGATCAGCGCAACGACCGCCGCGGCGGTCGATGCGCCGACCGCGGCCAGGTCGCTGACGTTCACAGCCAGCGCCTTCCATCCCACGTCCGCGTGGCTGGAGATCGCCCGGTCGAAGTGCACACCCTCGACCAAGGCATCGACGGCGACGGCGACGTCGGCACCGCCGAACGTCACGACTGCGGCGTCGTCGCCGACACCGAGCGGGATGCCCGGCCCCGCTCGGATCAGGCGGCGCTGCAGTGCGGCGAGCAACGCGAACTCCGGCGATGCCACGCGATCTCTCCTGTCTCGTTCGCGGGTGTCCCGCGACGCGTCTCGACGACCATGCCCGGTGTGACGGCGACGTGCGCCTAGGCTGGTGTCGGCCATCGTGGCCGGCACGACGGCCCGACCGAAGGAGCGCGCGTGGCAGTCTCGGCGTACATCCTGATCCAGACGGAGGTCGGCAAGGCGGCGGACGTCGCCGAGCAGGTGGCGGAGATCGACGGGGTCAGCGAAGCATCCGACGTCACCGGCCCCTACGACGTGATCGTCCGGGCCGAAGCCGGCAACGTCGACGAACTCGGCAAGATGGTGGTCTCCAAGATCCAGGCCATCGACGGGATCACCCGGACGTTGACCTGCCCGGTCGTGCACCTGTAGCCCTCAGGGGGCGTAGTGGGCCTCCTCCCGGGCCGCTTCCAGGGCGAGTTCCAGGAGGCGGCTGACCAGGTCCGGGTACTTCAACCCTTCGGCTTCCCACAGCCGCGGGAACATCGAGCTCGGCGTGAACCCCGGGATGGTGTTGATCTCGTTCACGAACACCTCCCCGTCGCCCCGCAGGAAGAAGTCGATGCGGGCCATCCCCCGGCAGCCGATCGCGAGGTACGCCTGGCGCGCCAGGTCGCGGATCCGGGCGGTGACCGCCCCGGGCAGCTCCGCCGGCAGGATCAGCTCGGACGCGTCGAGGTACTTGGCCTCGAAGTCGTAGAACTCGTGGCTGGGCACGATCTCGCCGGGCAGCGTCGTGTGGACCTCGGCGTTACCGAGCACGCCGACCTCCAGTTCCCGGACCTCCTCGATGCCCTCTTCGATGATCGCGACCCGGTCGTAGCTGAACGCCTCGTGGAGTCCGGCCTCGAGGTCGTCGCGCCCGGTCACCTTCGTGATCCCGATCGACGAACCTTGCCGGGCCGGTTTGGCGAACATCGGGTACTTGAGCGCCCCTTCGATCTCGTCGAGGAGCGCCCCGCGTTCGTCGACCCACCGTTCGAAGCGCACCGGGAGGTAGGGGACCTGCGGGAGCCCGCGCGCCTTGAAGGCGCTCTTCATGGCGCGCTTGTCGATCCCCAGCGACGACGCGGTCACATCGGCGCCGACGTACGGCACGCTGACCGAGGCCAGCAACCCCTGCACGGTGCCGTCCTCGCCGTAGGGCCCGTGCAGCACCGGGAAGGCCGCGTCGATCGGCGAGACGGCGTCGTACCGCGGTTGATCCGGGTCGGTCGCGTCGAACGACACCAGAACCGGCCCCTGACGGTCGAGCATGCACGCGACCGTGGGCCCGTCACCGTCGACCTCGGGCAGGGCTCGGCCGGGACGGGCCTGGATGTCACCATCGGTTAGCACCCAGCGTCCGTCCTTGGTGATCCCGACCGCGATCACCGCGTAGCGGTCGCGGTCGATCGCCTCCAGCACCGACCGGGCCGACAGGCACGACACTCCGTGCTCGCTGGACCGTCCTCCGTAGAGGACCAGCACGCGTTGTCCCATCCGTCCTCCCGAGTCCCGCCCAGCGGCGATCCCACCTGGATCGAACCGTAGGTCATCGACCACGTCCCGACAGGCTGGCGGACCACCAGGCGTTGCGGCCGGCGGTCACCGCGAGCGGGGAGGACGTGCAACGGCGACGGTGGCTCGCCTACCGTTCCCCCTCCGGCCGACCGAGGACGCCCACGTGGCAGGCATCGACTTCGCGGGGCGGGTGGCGGTCATCACCGGGGCGGGCGGAGGGCTGGGTCGAAGCCACGCGGTGCTCCTGGCCAGCCGCGGCGCCAAGGTCGTCGTCAACGACCTGGGCGTCGACCGTCACGGCGAGGCCGGCACCGCCAAGATGGCCGACGCGGTCGTGGCGGAGATCGTCGACGCCGGGGGGGAGGCGGTCGCCAACCACGACGGCGTGCACACCTGGGAGGGCGGGGAGGCGATCATCCGGGCGGCGCGTGACGCGTTCGGGCGAGTGGACATCGTCGTGAACAACGCCGGGATCCTCCGGGACGTGTCGTTCAAGAACCTCACTGCTGACCAGCTCGACACGGTCTTGAAGGTGCACCTGTACGGCGCGTTCCACGTGACCAAGGCGGCGTGGCCGTACCTGCGCGACAACAGCTACGGGCGGGTGATCAACACGACGTCGGGATCGGGGCTGTACGGCAACTTCGGTCAGTCCAACTACGCCGCCGCCAAGATGGGCGTGGTCGGCCTGACCCGGGCGCTCGCACAGGAAGGAGCCAGCTACAACATCACCTGCAACGCGATCGCGCCGATCGCCGCGTCACGCCTGACCGAGGATGTCCTCACACCGCAGCTGCTCGAGCGACTCGATCCTGCGTTCATCTCACCTCTGGTGGCGCACCTGGCCTGGGAAGGCTGTACCGAGACGGGGCGGATCTACTACGCCGGGGGCGGCTACTACGCACGCGTGGCGGTCGTCGAGGGCACAGGCCACGTCTTCGACCACGTCCCTCAGGTGGAGGAGCTCGCTGAGCACTGGTCACAGATCGCGTCGATCCAGGGCGCCCGCGAGTACGCCAACCTCGGCGAGTCCACCTTCGGGGTGGCGCAGGCGTTGAGGATCGACTCGACGCCCGGCGCGACCAGCAGTCGCCGCGGCGCCGGGGAGGGTCACATCTGACGGACCGGGTCGTGGCGGTGGTGCCGTTCCGGGCTCCTGGCCGAGGCAAGACCCGCCTCGGTGTGCGACCGGGCGCCCCCGGCCTGTCGTCGAGTCAGCGTGCGACGTTGAGCCGTGCGATGCTCGCCGACGTCGGTGCCGCCCTGGCGTGCTCGGCGGTCGACCGGGTGGTGGTCGCCGCGGCGGGGCGTCGAGCAGCGGCTGCAGCCGCGGCCCTGGGGCTGGAGGTGCGCCTGGATCCACCCGAGGGGCGAGGACTCAACGCGGCGCTGGCGGCTGTGACGACCCAGCTGAACGCCGCGACGATGGTGGTGGTGGCCGCTGACCTTCCGTCCCTGCGGGGCGACGAGGTCGACGCCCTGCTGGCCACCGACGCCGACGTTGCGGTGGCACCCACCGCCGACGGTGGGACCGGAGGGCTGCTCCGTCGACCGCCGGATGTGATCGCGGCGGCGTACGGCCCCGGGTCGGCCGCCCGTCACCGTGACCTGGCCGCCGCCGCCCGCCTGCGATCGGCCGAGTACCACCTTCCCGGTTTCCGCCGGGACGTGGACACCTGGGAGGATCTGCGCACTCTGGTGACGGGACCGGTCGGTGCCGCGACCGCCGCGGTCGTCGCTCGGCTGTCCGATCGGCTGGCGTGGCAGCCACCAGCGTCAAGGACGGAGCTGCCTCTGTCTGGCCTCGACGACCTTCCGCAGCCGCCGCAGCAGCACGTGGTTGCGGAGCCACAGCAGTCGGTCGACGACCGGGGCCACCAGTCGGTGTGACGCAGGCCCGGCCACCGGGTACTCCTCGATCTCCACCAGCGTCACGCCGTTGTGCGGGCGGAGATGGAAGATCGTCTCGTTGATGGCCAGCGGCATCATCGAGGGCCGGACGACCAGCCGGCGGGGTGGTTCCGTCTCAACCACGACGGTCTCGTCGCGGATCAGCGTGACGCCGACGCCGAGGCTGTGGTGGAAGACCGACCCCGGTTCAGGCCATCGGGGGTCGAACCGGCGGATGGTCCTCGTGCCGGCGACGAAGTAGGCGTAGGTGCGGGGATCGGCTAGGACGGCGAACACCCGGTCGGGCGGCGCCTTGCAGATCGTCCGGTTGTGGGCCATGGATGCTCCTCACAGGCCGAGGACGGCCCGGGCCAGGCGATCTCTGAGTCCGGTGGGCACCAGCGGTCCCCCCCATCGCAGCGCGACCGCATCGGCGCCCACCCGGTAGTGCGCTCGGGGACGACCCGCGGTGAGCGCCGTGCCGACGACCTCGGCGACGGCCTCTGGAGGGTGCATCCGGCCCATGAGGGCATTCAGGATGCGCAGCGCGCGGTCGTAGGCGGTCACGTAGTCCGAACCCGCACGGTGACGGAGCAGATCGTTTTCGGCCTTCCGCCAGATGTCGGTCTCGATGCCTCCGGGCTCGATCACGACGACGTCCACGCCGAAGGACGCCACCTCGATCCGTAGAGCATCGCTGACGGCGGACAGCGCCGTGTTGCTGGCCTGGTACCAGCCGGTCAGGGGTCCGGTTAGGTGCACGAGCGATGACGAGACGTTCACGATCCGACCCTCGAACCGTTCGCGCATGGTCGGCAACGCCAGACGTGCGAGGCGCATCGGCGCGACCACCATCGTCTCGAGCTGGCGCAGGGCATCGCCTGGCGGGACGTCCACGACGGTGCCCACGTTGTAGTACCCGGCGTTGTTGACCAGCCCGTACAACGTCCGATCCGCCAGCGCGCGCTCGCATGCGTCGGCGTCGGTGAGGTCGAACACCACCGGCTCGACCTCCACCCCCGCCTGTTCGGCGGCCTGGACCAACCGTGCGGCCGTGTGTTCGGTGCGGGCCGAACCGAGGACCTGGAAGCCCAGCTCGGCCAGGTGCAGGGCGGTGGCCAGCCCGATGCCGGAGGTCGCACCGGTGACCAGGACGGAACGGGACATGGTCGGATCGCATCTTCGGTCGGGGATGTGTGGTCGTGGATGGTGTGGTCGTGTCCGGGTCAGCCCGTCGACGGGGGTGGCTGTCAGCACGTCACCGTGTCCCGGCGATCGGCGAACCGCTACTGGGGGTGCACCTCCGAACGACCCGTGCCGGAGACGGACGGCAGGGCCTCCTCGGAGAGGAAGTCGACGTCGGGGCGCTGCGCCAGCCGCGACGTCAGCTGCAGGACGTGCGCTGGGCGGCCGTAGAGGGTCATGCCCATGGCGACCCGGTCGCCGAACGGCCGCAGGTCCAACTGCATCAGGCGGACATCGGCATCACCGATCACGGCACGCACCGCGGTGGCCGCGGACAGGTCCCGGACGATGATCTGCACGTTCACGTCGGAACGACGGCGAGCGCCCAGCAGGAGGCCTCCGACCCACTCGAGAGGCCACAGGACCACGACCGTGATGATCACCAGCGCCAACCCGGTGGCGTACGCACCGATACCGGCGTTCAGCCCTGCTGCGGCCGACCCCCACAGTGCCGCGGCCGTCGTGAGCCCGTGTGGCTTGCCGCCGGCCGCGAAGATCGCTCCACCGCCCAGGAAGCCGATGCCCGACACGATCTGTGCCGCAACGCGCGACTCGTCGACATCGAACGGGAAGTTCGTCACCGACGCGTACGCGAACGCAGCCGCGGCGACGCCGACGACGATGTTGGTCCTCAGGCCGGCGGGCTTGGCGCGGAGCTCCCGGTCCAGGCCGATCCCCGCCGCGAACGCCGCAGCCGCGAGCAGTCGCACGAACGGTGTCCAGTCCACGACCACCTCCGGGCCGGGCCCGATCGACGCTCGTCAGCGTCGTGCCTGCTCCCGCTCCCAACGCGCTCTGCGGATCCGGCCCCGCCGCCACGCGAACCC
>JALYHG010000093.1 GCA_030776725.1 Actinomycetota bacterium | reverse complement strand
GGGTCGGTGGTGGCCCCGATGATGACCTCCTGGCCGCCGCCCAGCATCTGCTGGACCTGCACGCCGGTGATGGTCGCCGAGCCGTCGTACGCCTTGGCGCTCGCGACGATCTTGTCGAACGCGTCCCGCGCCGCGGCCGCGCCCTCGATGCCGACAAGGACACCGCCCGCCTCGGTCTTGTGCAGGATGTCGGGCGACACGATCTTGCAGGCGACCGGTCCGCCGATGTCCTCGGCCAGGGTCGCCGCCTCGTCGGCGGTGGTGGCGAGGCCCTCGCGCGGCGACGGGATGCCGTAGGCGTCCGCGATCCGCTTGCCCTCCGGGGCGGTCAGCGCCTCGCGTCCCTCGGCCTTGACCTTGTCCAGCACCTCCCGGACGGCGGTCTTGTCGATGCTGCCTGTTACTGGCATACCTCAGATCACTCCATTCGCCTTGAGCTCAGCGAACTGGTCACTCGACAGGCCTAGTTCGCGCACGTAGATGTCCTCGTTGTGCTCACCGAGCAGCGGCGAGCGTCCGATCTCGACCGGGGAGCCGGACAGCTTGATGGGGCAGCCGACGGTCGCGTACTCGCCGCGCTCGGGGTGATCCACCCGCACGACCATCTGGTTCTCCGCCAGCGACGAGTCCTCGATGATCTCCTTGGTGGACAGGATCGGCCCGCACGGGATGTTGTGTTCGTTCAGCTTGGCGAGCACGTCCCACTTGCCGTGGTTGATGCTCCACTCCTCGATGAGCTGGAACACCTTGTCGAGCTTGTCCAGCCGGGCCTCCGGCGTGCTCCACTCCGGGTCGTCGGCCAGCTCGGGCCTGCCGATCAGCTTGGTGATCGGCTCCCAGCCGACCGGCTGCACGATGACGTAGATGTAGTCGTTCGGCCCGCCTGGCGCGCACCGGACGGCCCAGCCGGGCTGGCCGCCGCCGGACGCGTTGCCCGAACGCGGCACGGTGTCCCCGAACTCGTCGTTGGGGTACTCCCGCAGCGGGCCGTGGGACAGCCGCTGCTGGTCGCGCAGCTTCACCCGGCACAGGTTCAGCACCGCGTGCTGCATCGCGACGGTGACCCGCTGGCCCCGTCCGGTGCGGGTGCGCTGGTACAGGGCGGCGAGGATGCCTGCGACGGTGTGGATGCCGGTGCCGGAGTCACCGATCTGCGCGCCGGTGGCCAGCGGCGGCCCGTCCTCGAACCCGGTCGTGCTCATCGACCCACCCATCGCCTGGGCGACGACCTCGTAGGCCTTGAAGTGGGTGTAGGGGCCTTCGCCGAAGCCCTTGATCGACGCGTAGATCAGCCCTGGGTTGATCTCCTGCAGCCGGTCCCAGGTGAAGCCCATCCTGTCGACCGCGCCGGGGCCGAAGTTCTCGGCGAGGACGTCGAACCGAGGCAGCAGCTCGGTGAACAGCCGCTTGCCCTCTTCGCTCTTCATGTTGAGGGTGATGCTGCGCTTGTTGCCGTTCAGCATCGTGAAGTACAGGCTGTCCGCATCGGACACGTCGCGCAGCTGCTTGCGCGTGATGTCTCCCGTCGTCGCCTCGAGCTTCACCACGTCCGCGCCGAGCCACGCCAGGATCTGCGTGCACGACGGTCCTGATTGGACGTGGGTCATGTCGAGGACACGGACGCCTTCGAGAGCCTTGCCGGGGTCTGCTGTGTCTGCCATTCCGGTCGTCCCCTCACTTGTACATGGTCTGGTTCATGGTTCCCGGGGCGTAGACCTCCGGGTCGACCCACACGTTGATGAGCGACGGCTTGCCCGACTCGCGGGCCCGCTCCAGCGCCGGCCGGATCTCGGCGGGGTCGGAGACGTCCTCGCCGTATCCCCCGAGCAGCCGGGCGAACTCGCCGTAGCGCACGTGGCCGAGGGTGTTGCCGATGCGGCCCCGGTCGTCGCCGTACTTGGCGGCCTGGCCGTAGCGGATCTGGTTCATCGAGGAGTTGTTGCCCACGATGCCGATGAACGGCAGGTTGAACCGCACCAGCGTCTCGAAGTCCCAGCCGGTCAGGCTGAACGCGCCGTCACCGAAGAGGCACACGACCTCCTTCTCGGGGCGGGCGTACTTGGCGGCCATCACGAACGGCACGCCGACGCCGAGTGTCCCGAGTGGACCAGGGTCCATCCAGTGGCCAGGCGACTTCGGCTGCACCACCTGGCCGGAGAACGTGACGATGTCGCCGCCGTCGCCGATGTAGAGCGAGTCGGGGGTGAGGAACTCGTTGATCTCGTGCACCAGCCGGTACGGGTCGATCGGTGACGCGTCGGA
>JALYHG010000092.1 GCA_030776725.1 Actinomycetota bacterium | reverse complement strand
CCACCAGCACGCAGGTGGAGACGATCGGGTTCTCGCGCATGCCCACCCGCGCGTCGAAGGGGGGCTTGGCCTCCACGCCGGCGTACGCCCCGAAGAACTCGGTCCAGGTCGCGACCGCGGTCACATCCGGGTTGGCGCGCAGCGCCTCGGCGCACCGGGACAGGAACGTCGGCCGCAGCTCGTCGTCCTGGTCGATGAAGACGAAGGCGTCCCCGGTCATGTGCTCGAGCGCCAGGTTGCGTGCCGCGCTGACCCCGCGGTTGGGTTGGCGCAGGATGCGTACGAGCTCCGGCTCGCGCTCGCGCCATCGGTCCAGACAGCGGTCGACCTCCGCCGAGCCTGATCCGTCATCCACGAGGATCACCTCGTGGGGAACTTGGTCCTGTCCGAGCACCGACGAGAGGCACTCGTCGAGGAACCGCACGTCCCGGAAAACCGGCACGGCGACGGACACCTGCGAGGCCCGTTCGGCGTCCCACGCCGCGACGGGCGGTGCCAGATGCCCACGACGGTCTGGCGCTGGCTCCCGGCCTGGTGGAGCCGTGTCACCGCCCAGCAGGCGTTCGAGGTCGTCCTCGTTCGTCCACGTCTCGGCGTCCGGCCACATGCTCGCCGCGACGCTGCCCTCGGCTGCCAGGACGCGAGCGCCTCGATCGCGGTGGTGGACCACCTCGTCGGGCGGCGGGAGGAACGGATCACCCACGATCACGACGTCACCGGGTTCGGACACCGCCGTCCGCGTGATCGTCTCGCCCAGCACGGCGCGGACGCCGGCGAGCGCATCCCAGCTGGTACCCGTCCACACCCGGTCGGGCCGGTCGTCGTCGGAGATCGCGACCGCAATGGGGGTGCCTCGTGCGAGTAGTCCCGTGAGCGCCCGCAGGATCTGCGGAGTGCGGGCCCGTCGCGACACCGGTTCCGGGATGCGAACCCTGAGCGGCCATCCGCCCGTCCGTGACGGCGACCGCGGGGGTTGGGCGGCGGGGACGACGAGCTGCGAGGCACAACCGAACTGCTCGAGGGCTGCCATGGCAGCCGGGCTGCACGCGACGACCAGTTCCGCGAAGCGGTAGGCGGCGAGCTCCCAGTCGATCCGGTACTCGTCGTCGTCGGGGAGCCGCCCGGTCACAGGGCCGATGGCGGCCAGCTCCAGCACCAGGCTGTGGCCCGCGCCGATGACCACGTGGCGGCGATCGCCCGGTGACCGCATCCGCTGTTCGACGGCGAACATCCCCGCGTGGCCGTCCGTGTCGGGTAGAACCACGACGTCGCCCGCTCGGGTCCGCCGTTCGAGCTGTCGAGCGACCCGCCAGGAGGCGATCAACGGCCCCGGCGTGGCGGCGAAGGCGTCGCGCAGCCAGCGATCGGACCGAGACAGCCGCCGTGGCAACCGGTCGGTCGGGATGTCGAGATGCTGCACGGAACCGCCGGTGGCGGTTGCCACGGCGTCGGCTACGTCGGCCATGAGGGGATCGGTGGTCCCGTCGACGCGGACCAGGACCGTGCGGCCCTGGGAGTGGGACCGCCAGACCACCAGCCAGGCTCCGGATGCGCCGTCCGCCGGAGGGTAGTTCACTGTGGCCGTGTCCGGATCCGCTATCCCCCTGCTCGCCTCGGTGGTGCCGTCGGCCGGCACCCCACTGGAGCGGACCCTGCGCGGACTGGACCAACCGATCGAGTCGCATGCGCTGGGCACCGACGGCACGTTCGACGTGCCCGGCTCGGTGACGCACCCGTGGGAGCTCGTCGACCTGCCGGAGCGGTCGGTCCGGTTCAGCCTCAGCGACGACGATCTGGTCGCGCTCGCCACCCCGTCCTTCCTGCGACGGGTCGCCGAACTCGCAGGTCACCGCGAGGTGCTGTTCATCGACCGCAACTGCCTGGTCGGTTCCCTCCCGCTCCTCGACCCGTTGCCCGACGGCGTCCACCTGGAGCTCTTCCCGGCCCTGGCGGCCCCGTTGGCGTCCACGAAGGGTTCTCTCCGGGCTGCGCTGGCGGCGGGTGCGGGGCGACCGACCGGCGCGGTGCTCCGGCTGCGAGGAGGCGGTCCACTGGGATCGATCCTCGACGAGTGGGACACCTGGCAGCGTGCGCACTACGTCGCACGCCCAACGGCGGCGCTGACAGCGTCCGCCGCGGAGTACCTGCAGGCACTGCCAGCCCGCAGCGCCTCGGTACGGTGGAACAACCGACCGGTCGCGGCGTCGTGGAGCGACCTGCGGCGGGACGTCGACCGACCACCGATCGTGGACACGACCGGCCTGGTGCGCTACCAGGACACGCCCGATGCCGCACTCGACCTCATCGAACGCCGCACCCACGACGCGGACATCGTCAGGCAGCTGATGGCGGAGGTCGCGGACGGCCAGACAGCGCACTGTCGCCTGCGCTACCGCTCGGGGGCGGGCGTCACAACGCTCGCCCGCAGCTCGCTGCGAGCCACCGACCCACTGGGACGCAGGTGGGAAGATCCCTTCGACGACGGTCCCGATGGGTTCTCCGCCTGGCTCGGTGAGGAGGACAGCCGAGGTCTGTGGCGCTTCGCACAGGGGCTGTACTGGGCCAGGACCGACCTGCAGGCGTCGTTCCCCGCGACCACCACGACGGTGCGCTCCTTCCAGCACTGGCTCGCCCGTGAAGGGGTGGGGACGACCAGCGCAGTGGGAGAGCCAGACCGAGGTGGTGTCAGGCAGCGGGTCGGGCGCCGCCTGCGGCACGCCGTTGGGCGGGCGGACCCCACGCTCGCGGGCCCCCGCCAGCCCCCGCAGCGGGCACACGGCGTGAACGTGGTGGGCTACGCACGGTCCGAGAGCGGTCTGGGAGAAGCGATGCGCGCCACCGCGGGCGCCCTACAGGTGCTGCAGGTGCCGACGTCGGTCGTCGATGTGGGTGAGCGGATCTACTCCCGGCGCGGGACCTTCCTCACCGAGCTCGATGAGGTGGGGTGCCCATACGACGTCACGGTGTTCCACCTCAACCCCCTGGAACTGCTGGGCTACCAGCCGGACGAGCTGGCGTACCGCTTCGTTGCGTCGCGACACGTGGGGTTCTGGGCGTGGGAGACCGATCAGCTGCCGGCAACGTGGAGACCCGGCCTCGCGGCGGTCGACGAGGTGTGGGCTCCGAGCGGGTTCGTCCGCGACGCGATCCGTCCCCACACCGACAAGCCGATCCTGGTGATGGGTCTTCCGGTGGCCCCGCCGGAAGGACTCGACCCGGACAGGGCGCGGCTCGGGCTACCGGACGCTGCGTTCCTCGTCACGTACGTCACCGACGCGTTCTCCGGCCTCGAGCGGAAGGATCCCGCTGCGGCCGTGCGGGCGTTCGACCGCGCCTTCGACGGTTCGGAGGATGCCCATCTGCTCCTCAAGGTGAGCAACCTCGAAAAGTTCCCCACCGCGGACGCGCAGTTGCGCGACCTCGTCCGGGATCGGCCGATCACGTTGATCGGCGGGTACCTGACCCGACGTGAGGTGTGGGAGCTGCTGGGATGCAGCGACGCGTACCTGTCGCTGCACGCGGCTGAGGGGTTCGGTCTGACGATCCTGGAGGCGATGGCGCTCGGTGTGCCCGTCGTCGTCACCGGTTTCGGCGGCAACCGAGATTTCACCGACGCGACGACCGCCCTGCTGGTCGACTACGACCTCGTTCCGGCGCGTGGCGGCCCCGGAGGCATCTACTCGGGTGCGGGTCGCTGGGCGCGTCCGGATGTGGACCAGGCTGCGGCGCACCTGCAGCGGCTCGCCGGTGACGCTGCGCTGCGTGAGCGTCTGGGTGAGGCGGGGCGACGACGGGCGGAGTCGTACTCACCGGTCGCCTACGCCGATCGCGTCGGACGACGTCTGGCCGAGTTGGGCATAAACCCCCGCGGGCGCTGAACCCGACGGCAACAGGGAGGCCACCGCATCGGTGAACATCCGGCCGATCCTGACCCAGTCGTAGGTCTCCGCCAGTTCCCTGGCGGCCCTTTGCAGACCCGCGGGCGGGCCGCTTGCGAGCAGTTCAGCGAGCGTTCCCACGAACGTGTCCAACCCCGCGGGTACGTAGTGGGTCCCGGCTTCAGCGGCCGTCCCACGGGCGCCGAAGCGCGAAGACACGACGGGGACGCCGGCGGCGAAGTACTCGAGGATCTTCAGGTTGCTCCCCGACCCGGACAGCATCGGGTTGAGAGCCACATCGGCGGCGGCCAGCAGCGAGCGTTTCGCCTCGTTCCCGACCACTCCCACCAACACAGCGTTGGGTGGCACGTCCCACTTTCGGTAGTAATCGGCGTGGCTCCCAACGAGGAGGAACAGGGTGTGGGGAAGCCGAGCCGCGCAGTGCAGGACAACCTCGGCTGCCTCCAGGTTCGGTGGGTGCCAGCTGCCGAGGAAGATCGCCAGGTGCTCCGCCGCCCGACCCCCCGCCAGCCCTGCGTGGCGTCGCAGCCAGCTAGCTCGCGCGCTGCTCCGCGCCTCGCCGGCGACGAACGGTGTCCCGGCAACGTCGACACCGTTCGGCACCACGACGACGTCGTGCACCCCGATCCCGTACCGCCGCGCCAACCCGGCGGCGTCGGACGAGGTCGTGGCGGTGACCAACGCGGCCCGCTCGACGGCCGCTCGTTCGACCTCTTCGACCCGGGCCTGCAACTCCGTTCCGGCCGGCCCGGACGGCAGCGCCCGGCCTTTGAGGTCCGCCTCCACGTTGTGCGCGTCGTACACCACCGGAAGCCGCAGCCCCGCCATGCGAACCGCCGGCTCCAGGTAAGGGTGAGCCAACACGATGGCGCCTGCGTCGACAGCGGCGCGGTGCAGCGCATCGACGTAGGCGGGTGTCAGATCGATCCGCATGGCAGCGACGATGTCGGTGACCGGGATCCAACCCACCGCGCGGGAGCGGTCGTGCTCGAATCGGTCCTGCTCGGCCGATTTGGGGATCACGGTCTCGGCGACACCCGGGGCAACCACGGTCTGTCGCGCTGGTTGCTGGTGATCCGCGAGGCTGACGAGCTCGACGTCGTAGCGATCAGCGAGAGCGCCGTACAGCTTCGCCGACCGGATCTGGCCGCCACCCCGCGGCGGATGAACGACGTACGTCGACGCGACGACGATGCGGGTGCGTCCGGGGCGGCGGGCCGGGAAGCCGCCGTGGCGGGCGACCGGCTGTAGGAGACGCGACAGAACCCGGTCCCAGGTCACCTGGCGCGCCATCTCGGTCCCGATGCGACCCATCTCGCGAGCCGCTCGAGGATCACCGGCGAGCCGCTGCAGCGCCCAGCCGAGCGCTCCCGGGGTCGGCTGCATCACGAACCCGGTCCGGCCGTGTTGGACCAGCTCGGTCGGACCGCCGGCGTCCCGCGTGGTGACCACGGGTTTGCCGCTGCACATCGCCTCGAGTGTGACGAGACCCAGGTCCTCGTCGGCCGGAACGAACGCCACCGCCAACGCGTCGGCGTACAGTCCGACCAGCTGCTCGGATGTCACGTGCCCCACGAACTCGATGCGCTCATCTCCGCTCGCTCGCGCCCGGAGGCGCCCCTCATCCGGGCCGGTTCCGGCGATCTTCAACCTCGTCGGCGCGTCGACGTGACGCATCGCCTCGATGAGGAGGTCCACGCGTTTGGGGTGATCGAGGCGGCTGGCCGTGAAGAAGTACTTGAACCGGCCGCAGTGCAGCCCTTCCAGGTTCGACGGAGGGTGGACGACGCCAACGTGGGCCTCTTTCGGGAAGTACCCCGGACGTGTCGCGACCGTCCGGGAGATGGCCAGGTGACGGCGGACCTGGGACGGTGACAACGCGACACGGTCGAGCCAGTGGACGATCTCCCGAGCGAGCGGGCCCGGGAAGGCGAACGCCGGATCCTGCGGGCCTCGCCGTGTGACGATCTCTTCCCAGAGGTCGAAGAAACCGGCGAGGTCGGCGCGAGAACCTCGGCTGCGCAGGTACTGCTGCAGGGCGGCGAGGTCCGCCGATCGGTGGTCAACGCGTTCCGGCAGGCCGGTGA
>JALYHG010000091.1 GCA_030776725.1 Actinomycetota bacterium | reverse complement strand
AGCGCCAGGGCGCCAGCGCCAGCAGCGCGGTCTGGTCGGGCGCGATGAGATCTGTGCGTGCGACGGCGTCCACGAGCAGTGATCCTCCCGAGAACAGCGCCAGCGGGCTGGCCCCGTCCGACAGCAGGTAGGCCAGGTGCTCCGGTGTGTGGCTGGGTATGGCCAGCGCCCGCAGGGTGAGACCCCCAGGTCGGTGGGTCTCCAGCGCGAAGCCAATCGCCACGCCGGCACGCTCGGCGGGGCGAGGTAGCCGCCGGGGTGGCGCACGGGGTCGACGACCATGGCTCGCCCGTCGCCCAGGTCGACGAGGTACGAGGAGTTGCCCAGCCCGTCGTCCACAAACGTGACGGGGTGCAACCCTGTGGCGGTTATGCCGGCTTGGTTCCGGCCACGACGATGTACCCGAGGTAGGGCACGGACTTGGCCATGCGTGGCATGAGCCAGGTCATCTTGCGGATGTGCGCCGGCCGGCCGGCCACGCGGCCGACGATCGCCATGCACCGGGCGACCCCCTCGTCGCCGAGGAATCCTCGCGCCGTCATCATCTCGAACGGGCCGGTCTCAGTCTCCAGACCGGTCAGGCCTGCCGACGCATACAGCTGCACCCAGTCCTCGACGGTGTCGAACTCCAGCCCAGGACAGACCTGTCCCAGGAAGATCTCCTTGGCTTCTGGCGTCGGCGGTGCCAGCCAGTAGAACTCCGTGGCGAGCACCCGCCCGCCGGGGCGGGTCACCCGCGCCAGCTCCCCGGTCGCCTGGCGTCGGTTGACGAACATCGTGACCGCCTCGGCGATGACGACATCGAAGCTGTCGTCGCCGTAGCGCAGGTCCAGGATGTCGCCGTCGGCAACGGTCACCAGGTCGGTGACGCCGGCGGCGTCGACGTTGACCCGCGCCCGTTCGAGCATCAGCGGAGCGATATCGACCGCCGTGACCGCAGCCCCGAAGCGCTGGGCGATCTCGATCGCCGTCGTACCCACGCCACAGCCGACATCCAGGACCCGGCTCGAGGCCGTGATCGCGGACCGGCGCAGCACCGACTCCGTAGATGTCCGGCCCCCCGGGTGGATCACCCCCTTGCCGATGATCGCCATGAACTTGTACGGATCGAGCGCCGCTATCTCGCTCGGTGCCAGCTTGATCATCCCCGCCACCTCCCGAGTCGGTTGTCAAGCAATCGTTTGAATATTTGAGAGCGGAGCCCCTAGCCGATGTACCATCACTGCATGGGTGACCGCGCCGCCAAGGACGCGCTTTATGACGGCCTCGCCGAGGTCGCCAAGGCGATGGCCAGCGGGCGGCGGGCAGAGATCGTCGACCTGCTCGCGCAGGGTGAGCGGTCGGTCGAGGGGATCGCCGCCGAGATCAACCACACCATGGCCAACACGTCACACCACCTCCGGTCGATGACGCGCGCCGGCGTGTTGACCACCCGACGCGACGGCACCCGCGTCTTCTACGCGCTGGCCAGCGACCGGGTCGCCGAACTGTGGGCGGCGCTGCGGGACGTCGCCACCGACCACGTCGCGGGCCTCGAGCGGCTGGCGATGGCCTACCTGGGCGACCGCGACGGCGTGGACATCATCGACCGGGCCGAGCTGGCGGCGCGGTTGGAGCGTCGCGAGGTGCTGCTGCTCGACGTCAGGCCGACGGCCGAGTACGCCGCCGGCCACATCACCGGCGCGCGATCACTGCCGATCAGCGAACTGCGCCAGCAACTGCGGGCATTGCCAAAAGACACGGAAGTCGTCGCCTACTGCCGCGGTCCCTACTGTGTCTACGCCGATGACGCGGTGCGCGCGCTGGTCCACAAAGGGTTCCGCGCCCACAGGCTCATCGACGGGTTTCCCGAATGGAAACGAGCTGGGCTCCCTGTGGCGGCCGGAAACCGTACTTGACGCTTCTTGTCAGCGGAGCCCGAGCACATCGGCAGACCGTGTGACAACCTTCGGACCACTCGCGAGAACCATGTGATAGCGGCTGTCAGCGGACGGTGGCGGCCATGAAGACGAAGGTCGCGTCCTTGTAGAAGCATCGCTCTGATTGGTCGTAGCCGACGGTGGTGTCGGCCTTGGTGTGGCGGGCGGCGCGTTGCATGTCGCGCAGGGGTACGCCTTGAGCCGTCCGATGGTGATGTAGAAGCGCCGTGTCAACGGCCATCTCAAATCCCCACTGGTGGCCAACGAAAGTCCCCACCTGGCTGGCGGTCATCTCGCCTTGCTCCTCCTGGTCGTGGTGCGGGTCCTGGCCTCGCGCATCCTGAAGGACTCGCCGTGGGTGGTCACCACGACGGTGGCGGCCCATCGGCGGTGTAAAAGGACGACGGGCGTAGGTTCCTGAGAGAGGACCAACTCGACTCAGGAAGGACTACGCCCGTGTCCACGCGAGTATCACCCACCGACCGCATCCGGCCCAGAT
>JALYHG010000090.1 GCA_030776725.1 Actinomycetota bacterium | reverse complement strand
TCGGTGTGCACACCGACGCCGACCTGGCCTGGCCCGACCGGGTGGAACGTCAGTTCCCACGCCCGGGACATCTGCGCCGCGCTGGTCGCCCCCGTCGCCGCACCGGTCCCCAGCCCAAGCACCGCAGTCCCGACGATCGCCGCAAGTAGCACGCCGGTACTGTCGGGGAACGTCCCGGCCAGAACCGCCGCTGAGATCGCCCCGCCCAGGACCGCCCCGAGGGCCGTCCCGACCAGCGCCCCGACCCACGTCCGGCGCCACATCACCGCGGTGAAGGCCTCGTCTGCGTCGGTCACCGTTAGGTCGGCGACCGCCTCATCGGCAGCAGGACCGAACAGGGTGATCTGGGAAGCGTCGATCCCGGCCATCTGCAGGGACTGCACCGCCCGGCGCGCTCCCGCCATGTCCGGGAACGTTGCGATCACGTCGTGAGCGGCGAAGCTGTCCATCCCACCATGCTCCTCCATGAGCGTCTGCGTGGCAGCACGGCGTCCTGTCCCGCTTTCGCCGCGCGCCGGGCGCTGTGCCACCATGGGGCTGCACCGCTGGACCGGCCGGACGCCGGCTGGCAGGAGCAGGAGGTTCGCTCGTGTCCCACCGATCCCAGCCGCACGCCGATGCGTCATCCGCCCGAGGTGTGACCATCCACGACCTGACGGCGATGAAGCAACGCAGGCAGCGGTTCGCAATGCTCACCGCCTACGATTTCGTCTCGGCGCGGATCCTCGACGAGGCCGGCATCCCCGTCATCCTGGTTGGTGACTCGCTGGGGATGGTCGTCCTCGGCCACGACTCGACCGTCCCGGTCACCGTCGATGAGATGCTGCACCACACCCGTGCGGTCGCGCGTGGCGCAGCGCGGGCGCTGGTCGTCGCCGACCTGCCGTTCGGTTCGTACCAGGAGGGTGCGGCGCAGGCGCTGCGAACCGCGACGCGCTTCCTGAAGGAGGGCCGAGCCAACGCCGTGAAGCTCGAGGGTGGCGGGGCGATGGTCGAGGTGACCGCCGCCCTCACGGCAGCCGGGATCCCGGTGATGGGCCACCTCGGCCTCACGCCGCAGTCGGTGAACCAGTTCGGCGGCTTCAAAGTCCAGGGTCGCGACCCCGGCACCGCGGAACGGATCGCGGCGGACGCGTCCGCCCTGACCGACGCTGGTGCGTTCAGCCTGGTGCTCGAGTGCGTCCCGGCCGAACTCGGTCGGCGGATCACCGAGACGGTTCCCATCGCGACGATCGGGATCGGTGCCGGACCCCACACCGACGGGCAGGTGTTGGTCTGGCACGACGTGCTCGGCCTCACCAGCGGCCGGCTTCCGCGGTTCGTCAAGCAGTACGCCGATCTCCGCAGTGAGATCACCTCCGCGGTCAAGGCCTTCGCCAGCGAGGTGGCCGACGGCGTCTACCCCGCCGACGAGCACATCTACGGCAGCTGAGGTTCATGGCCTGACCCGTCCGGCCGCGAGGACACGTGCTCGCCTTCCACCGCGCGGGCCAGGACGAAGAGGTAGTCGGACAGACGGTTGAGGTAACGCAGGACAGCCTCGTCGGGGAGGAGGCCGTCGCGCAGCATGCGCACGACGACCCGTTCGGCGCGCCGGCACACCGTCCGTGCCAGGTCGAGAGCCGCCGCAGCGCGGTTGCCGCCCGGCACGACGAACTCCCGCGGCAGGGGATGGTCGGCGACGACCGCGTCGATCCGACGTTCGAGCTCGTCGACCATCGTGTCGTCCACGCGGCTCACGCCGACCTGGAGGCCGTGCCAACGATCCGGGTCCGTGGCGAGCTGGGCACCGACCGCGAACAGAGCCCGCTGGACGTCGAGCACGGCGTCGTGGACGCCGACGTGCCCGGCGGCGGCGAGCTCCGCCCGGGCCACACCCAGGGCACTGACGACCTCGTCGGTGGTGCCGTACGCCTCGGTCCGCGGATCGTCCTTGGGGACCCGGCCGCCGCGGAACAGGTCGGTCTCACCTCGGTCTCCGCGCTTCGTGTAGACCTTCACCGATCCCTCCTCGTCGGATGCGACGAGCGTAGGGAGGCCGGTGCCTCGGTCGCCGTCGCTGGACGACGACCCGGATGGCGATCGTCATCGCCGACCGTTGCGGCACGGCCGGCTGGTTCACTACGGTCACCGCGTCGCCCGCCCGCAGCCGCCGTGAGCGCACGCCCCACGAGGACCGCTTTGACCGTCGACGAGCGATCGCCCCGCCACGCCTTCCGCCTGCTCACACGGATCCGTTCCGGGTACGACGGTGCGGTCATGTACGACGTGCAGCTACAGGTCCTGGCGACCGGCGCGCTGGTGTGGGCCCAGACGTTCTCCGACCAGGACCAGGCCGAGCGGTACCGCCAGCGGGTCGAGGCCGACCTGGACGATCTCGGCGACGCCGAGTTCCGACGTCGATGGGGCGTGCCGTCGACGACCTGAGGCTCACGAGCAGGGATACGTCCGACGCCGCTGCCCTCCGCGCCAGCGCTACGTGTGCTCGGTGTTGAGGTGCTGCACGAGTTGGTCGTGCTCGTCGATGGCCACCGGGCGACCGTGCAGCTCGGCGTGTTGTTCCGCGAGCTGATCGACCGGCTGCTCGACCAGCCGCAGGTAGAGCTCGTCGTGTACGTCGGCGAGGTGGTAGACCAACCGGGCGAAGCGTGGTTCCCAGTTCTGGGGGCAGAACGGCCGGGCGGGGCGTCCGCCCCACGCGGGGTGGATCGGCGGCGGCAGTCCAGGACCCGAGAACCCCATCAGTCGTCCTCCTCGATCGGGCCGACCGGCACGACCAGGACCGACGACTGGGCGTTGCGCCGGACCTCCACACAGAACTGCCGGTAGTCCTCGCCCCGGAAGAACCCGTCCGCGGCGGCGGCGTCGGGGAACGTCACGGCGACGCCCCAGCTCCCCGGGCCCTCGTCACTGTCGCCGGTCTCGACCGGCTGGTCCGAGCCGGACGCCCACCCCGAGATCACCTCCCGCAGCTGCTCACGGAAGCGTTCTCCCACCGACCGGTCGCGGGCGTCGAACACGATCTCGTACCGCACGCGGACGTCGGCGTCGGTGTGGTCCCCTGCCACGTCCGTGCGTTCGTTCACGTCAGGATCCTGGAGCCGCTGTTCGACCGTCGTGCGGAGCGCTGTCGGCAGGCCCGTGCAGCGTCGTGTCGTCCCGCTGGATGCCCTCGACCCGCAACCCCGCGTGGATGGCGTAGTGACGGTTTATCGCCAGGAGCACCGGGGTGATGTTCTCGACGTACTGGCTGTTGCGCAGGGGGCCGCAGTACACCCCCCACATGCCGGGGATGTCCGACGCCAGGTGCGCCACCCTGTGGGCGGCGTCCTGGTCGTCGCCGCAGATCAACACGTCACAGCGGACTGGCTCACCGACGTCCCACAGGTGACGCGCGGGGACCTCGTGGAAAGCGCTCACCACGGTGGCCTCCGGGAGCAGCTCCTGGCACTCCTGGGCGGCCGACCCCGCCTCGACCCGCACACCGCGCGGGCCGAGCTCGTCGAACACCACCGGGTTCACCACGTTGACCACCAGCTTGCCATCGGCCGCGTGGCGCAGGTCGGGCAGGGTGCTGCGCTGCGCGTCGTAGGGGACCGTCACCAGGATGACGTCCCCGGCGGCGCATGCCTCGTCGTTGGGACATCCGCGCACGTCCACCTCGCGCCCCGCGCGTCGACGGACCCGCTCCGCCACTCCTTCGGCCTTCTCCCGCGAACGAGACCCGATCAGCACGCCGTAGCCGGCGAGCGCCCAGCGCACCGCCAGCCCACGGCCCTGTGGTCCCGTTCCCCCCACGATGCCGAGGCGCTGCTTCGGGGCTGGACGGGTCACGGCTGCGCTCCGCTACGGACGACAGCGACGAGCGTCCCACGTGGAGCGGCGCCAGGCCAATCGGGCCGGACGCGGATCGCGTCCCCGCCTGCCCGGGCGCGGGTCGCGACTGTCTGCTGTTGGGGAACCTCGCACACGCGGTGGTCGCCCGGACCTATACTCCTTTCGGACAGCGACCAGGAGCCCCAGTGGCGGCCACCAGCCTCCCCGAGCAACTGCGTCTGAGCTGGCACCGCACGACCCTCGATGGCCGCCTCGCGTTCTACGGTGAGGCTGGCGACGGCCCTCCGCTGGTGTTCCTGCACGGCTGGGGGGTAACGAGCCGGTGCTACGCCGGCGTCCTTCCACTCCTGGCCAGCGCCGGGATGCGGGTCATCGCCCCGGCCCTACCCGGGTTCGGTGAGAGCGAGGACCTTCCCGGCCAGCTGACCTGGGAGAAGCTGGCTAAGTGGGTCGACGACCTACTGGACCACGCCGGCGTCGACGAGCCGGCGTTCCTGGTCGGGCACTCCTTCGGCGGCGGGGTGGCCACCATGACCGCCTGGCACCATCCTCGCCGCGCACGGTCGTTGGTGCTGATCAACTCCGTCGGAGGCTCAGCGTGGAACGCCAACCGGACGCTGGCGGAGCGGCCGCTGTGGGACTGGGCACTGCACCTGCCTCGCGAGTGGGTCCGCAAGGGCTACCGCCGGGTCCTGCCCGCGGTGGCCCGCGACATCGCTGAGAACCTGATCCGCCACCCCGGCAACCTACTCCGGTCGGGTCGCCTGGCCGTCGAAGCCGACATCCTGGAGGAACTGGCCGACCTCAGCGAACGCGGTGTCCCCGTCACCATCCTGTGGGCGGACGGCGACCAGGTCCTTCCCGAGGCAGCGTTCATCTCGCTCTGTGAGGCTGCGGGCGGCCGTGGCGATGTCGTGCCCGGGAGCCACTCGTGGCTGCTGGCCGATCCCGAAGGCTTCGGCGAGGCCATCACCAACTCGTTGACGGTGCACGACCTGCTCACCAGCACCAACGGCGGCTGACACCCACGGCGGCTGAGGCGACCCCGCCCGGCTGGGTCCGCCCCCCGTCACGTCACTTCACGTCTCACGTCGCTCGGGGGCCGCCGCTGCCCTCAGGGCCCGGACCCGGAGCCCCAGGCCCCTGACGCCGCGGGCGCCAACCCAACCGTTCGCTGATCTCCCGCGCGGTCCGCAGTACCCGCAGCGCCGCCGACTCCGGTTTGGGTAGCCGCGACGACGGAGCCACGATGCCCACGCCCGCGACCGCCTTCCCGGTGTGGTCGAACACCGGGGCGGCGACCCCGGACGCGCCCTGCTCGAGCTCGTTGCGGGTGAAAGCCACGCCACCCTGGCGGACCGGCGCGAGCGTGGGGTCGCGGGCGCCCTCCGGGAGGAACGCCAGCAGCGCACGCCCGTGGGCGGCGACGCCCAGCTCGTGGCGGAAGCCCACCCGGTAGTTGACCTGCACGAACCGGTCCGGCGGCTCGACCACCTCAACCACGACCATGTCGCCGCGGTCACGCACGGCGAGGCAGGCGGTCTCACCGGTGTCCTCCATCAGGGAACGCAGCGGCGGCCCAGCGAGCCGGCGCACCTCCAGCCCCTGAGCGGCGCGTACACCCAACTCGAGCATCGCCAAGCCCAGCCGGTAGCGCCGGGTCTCGGGGTCGCGGGTGACGAAGCCCTCGTCCGTGAGGGTCTCCAGCAGCCGGTACAGCACGGCACGGTCGAGGTCGGTGGCGTCCGCCAGGGTCGACACGGTCGCACCCTCGCTGTGTTCGCCCAACGCCTGGAGCAACGACAGGCCGCGCGCCAGAGTGCGCGAACCCGTTGACCGCCGGTCGCTCTTGCTGCCCTGGTCGGCCAACGACTCACCTCACCTGATCGTGCCCGCCGCGCGGCGCGCCACGGCAGTCTGCGAGAGCGGTGGCCGAACGGTCAAGGCCACCGCCGTGGTGTCACGAGGCTGCACGGGTCGCGTCGAGAACCTCCGGGTTCTCCATCGTGGCGAGGTCGCCGGGTCGTGGCCCTGCAGGACGGCCCGGACCGCTCGTCGGATGATCTTCGCAGATCGCGTCCGCGATCGGTCAGCGACGAAGCGGACGTCCTTGGCGTGAACGCCTTCCCCAGCCAGGCGGTGACCGCCTCGGACAGCTCCGCGCGCAGCCACCACATCCCCGCGAACCGCGACCAGTACGTCGGGCTCCACGCCACCTCGATCGAGCCTCTGACGCTGCATCGGCCTCCCGATCGAGGGACTGATCGCAACCTAGGCAAGCACGGCCCCGCCGGATCGGGATAACCAACGAAGGCGATCGGCCGGAACTTCTGGGACCGGCCGAGGGTTGCCCGCCGACACGATGTGGTGACGGGGGCGCTCGGCCGGCGCACTCGCCCGCCGGTAGGCTGACGCGCTGACGACCGACCCATGAGACGAGACCAGCGTGGAGCTCGACGAACTCACTGGCATCAACCAGCAGGCGTTCCGCAAGCTGTTCGAATCGCGGATCCTCTACTTGAAGGGCCCGCTCGAGGACACCAACGCCGATCCGCTGGTCGCGCAGATGCTCGCACTGGACGCGGAGAGCAAAGACGACATCACCCTCTACGTTAACTCCCCCGGCGGGATCATCAGCGGGCTGTTCGCGATCTTCGACACGATGCAACTGCTGCGGTCGAAGGTGAACACCCGTTGCGTGGGGATGGCGGCGTCCGCCGCAGCGGTGATCCTCGCCAGCGGGACCGGCACGCGGTCAGCGACCGAGAACGCCCGGATCATGATCCACCAGCCGCTCGGTGGCGCCCGCGGCTCGGCCCGCGACATCGAGATCCAGGCTCAGAACATCGTGTACCTGCGTGAGCGGATCAACGAGATCCTGGCCGAGCGGACCGGGCAGCCCGTGGAGAAGATCCGCGAGGACACCGACCGCGACTTCTGGCTGACCGCCGCTGAAGCGCGTGAGTACGGCCTGATCGATCAGGTCGTGGGGAAGGCCGAAGGACCCACCGGCGGGTGACGCCGACCGCCCCACCTCCTCAACGGGCGGTGGCGCGCAGGTAGTACTCGGCGTCGTCCTCATCGAACGTCAGGTCGATCAGCCCGCGGGTGTCCGCGGCTTTGACGAACTGCAGGAAGCTGGAGAACCCGAAGTCCTTCTCGGAGAACTCGGCGTCCCGCTTGCGGATCTGGTCCTTCAGACCGGAAAGGGGCGGCTCGTCGCCGTTCCGCTCCTGCAGGTCGCGGACCACGTCGACGAGGAGGTCGAACGCCTCCTGCTCACCGCCGCTGGTCTCCGCGAAGTCGACCTGCGGATCACCCTGAGCTGGTCCCTCCGACAGCTCTAGGTGACCTTCCGATTCCAGGTGGCGGAGCAGCTCGGTGAACGCCCGGAACCCGTAGTCCGCCTCCGAGAACGTGGGGTCCTTGCGGAGCAGCGCCCGCTTGAGGCTCGAGGCGTAGACCGGGCCGGTCGATGACCGTTGCAGGCCGGACAGCGTCTGCGTGACGAGCCGGTTGAGGTCGTGGACGCTGTCGCGTGGTGCGCGACCTTCCTTCGGGCGCGTCGCGCGGGCCGGACGGCCGTCCCGCCGCGGAGCGTTGTCCAGCCGGTCGTAGAAGATGAACTCGTCACAGGCGGGCGGGAGCATCGATGAGGTCGATCCCTGCACGCCCACGCCGATCACCCGCTTGTTCAGCGCTCTCAGCTTGTTGACAAGCGGCGTGAAGTCCGAGTCACCGGACACGATCACGAACGTGGACACGTACTGGCTGGTGAACGCCAGCTCCATCGCGTCCACCGCCATCTTGATGTCCGCGGCGTTCTTGCGCACCGAGTCCGCTCGCTGCGGGATGTCGATCAACTCGACGTGGCCGTCGACCAGCGAGCGACGGTCGTCGCTGAAAAGGTGCCAGTCGGCGTACGCCCGGCGCACCACCAGCCGGCCACGCTCGGCGAGGATGTCCGCGAGCGCGCTGACGTCGAACCGGTACCCGGTGTCGCGTGCGCCGATCGCGAGGTTCTCGTAGTCGATGTAGACCGCGAGCCGATCTTCCTGCGTGTCGTCCATAGCGGTGACGGTACCGGTGTGCGGCGCCGCCGCCGCGACCGGCAGCGCAGCTCGACCCTTGACTACTGTGTCTTGCACAGTAGAGTGCGTCGCGCGGTACTGTGTGACCCGCGAGAGAGGAACGGGATGTGGACCCGACGCAGCTGCTGAAAGGCGTCCTCGATCTGGCGGTCCTGGCGGTGCTGGCGGCCGAGGACGGCTACGGCTACGACATCGTCCGCCGGCTCCGCGAGAGCGGGCTCGACGGCATCGGGGACGCCTCGGTGTACGGGACGCTGCGTCGCCTGTTCCACTCGGGTCTGCTGACCTCCTACGTCAAGCCGTCGGACGAGGGTCCGAACCGCAAGTACTACGCCCTCAACGACGCCGGCCGCGATCAACTGGAGGTCGCCGCGAAGGACTGGCGTCGGTTCGCCGAGACCGTCGACCACCTGCTGCCCGAGAGGCTTGCCGCATGAAGACCACCACGGGCGTCTCTGATCGGGTCAGCGAGTTCGTCGCCGACGTCGCGCATCACTTCGACGACCTCCCCCCGGCTGAACGCGCCGACCTGCTCGATGATCTCCAGCAGCACCTGCTGGAGCTGGCCGCTGAGGACGAGGCCAGCCTCGAACGGGAACTCGTCGATCCCGCGGCGTACGCGGCCGAAGTCCGCCACTCCGCCGGCCTGCCCGAACCGGCGATCGCGAAGCGGCGTCGGATGCGTCGGCTAGCGGGGTGGGTCACCGCCCGGATCGAGCGGCTGCGTGATCACCCGGTCGTTCGTGAGGTCGTGGAGTTCCTGCCCCAGCTGCGGCCCGCCTGGTGGGTGCTGCGGGGATGGGCGGTCGTGGCTGGCGTTTCCCTGCTCATCGGTGGCGGGCCGTGGTGGCGCCAGGTCCCCTTCCCCGGCCGGGGACCGTTGGGCCTGATCGCGGCCGCAGCCGCGATCGTTACCAGCGTCAAGGTCGGCCGTGAGGAACGCGACCGTCGGCGACCGTGGAGAGCCCTGGATCTGGGGGCCGCGATCGTTGTGGTCCTGATCACGCTCGAGGCGATCAGTGGCGTCACGGGCGCCGCGTACGTGCACGTGCCTCAGGAGACGTGGCAACCGCCCATCCTGCGCCACCCCGACGGCGAACCGATCACCAACCTCTACCTGTTCGACGCCGATGGCCAGCCGCTGGAGGACGTCCACGTCTACGACGGACGCGGGCGCCCCATCGAGATCGGCGACCTGGACGAGGCCGGCTTCGCGAACATCGGCACGGTCTACCCGAGGGATCCGTTCGGGAACCCGATCGCCAACCGGTACCCGCTGACGCAGTACCTGGTCCATGTCGACGAGTCCGGAACGACCGTCCGGGCCAAGCGGCCGGTGCCCGATGTCGATCCCTCCAGCCAACGCCCCAACGACGAGGAGGTGCCGCCGGGAGAGGCTGACAGCACGTCCCCGCCCGAGCAGACCGCTGATGACACTCGCGCAACATGGCCCTCCGAGGAGCCTGCCGATCTCACCGCGGCCCCTCCCCGGACTGCGACCTCGTCGCCGAACGACTGACCGGCGGGGCGGGGTCGCCGAGCACCACTGACGGCCACAGGTGAGCACCGCTGACGGCCACAGGACTGGATCGTGGTGTTCCACAGCTGTCCACACGCAACGTGGCGTGGTCGGCAGCCGTGTCGCACCGGCATGGCATGCTACGAACATGTGTTCACGTACTGCGCCGGGTTCACCTCCGGGTTCACCCACTGTGCCGAGTTCACCGACTGGGTCACAGGTGCTCGGGTCAGACGTCGCCGCGGCTGCCGAGGTGGGCATCGACGGGGACGGCGGCGGCGGTGGTGACCTGTTGCAAGCCCTGGTGGCCGTTGTCGACGCGATCGTGGCGGTCGACGCGGCGACCTTGCCCGCCGGGGAGGAGGCGCGCTGGGTGCAGGTGCTGGACACCCAGACGAACCGGCTGTCCGCGGCGAAGCTGGCGGCGGTTGCGACCATGGCGCGCCGTGGGACCCACCGGCGGTTGGGTCAGCGGTCCCTGCAGGGCTGGCTGCAGTCCAACCTGCGCATGACCGCCACGCAAGCCAAGAAGGACACCGACACCGCCACCGCCTTGGACGCCGGGCTGTCGTCGACCCGCGACGCGTTGGCCGACGGTGACATCAGCGTCGATCACGCCACCGCGATCACCCAAGCCGCCAAGACCCTGCCGGACGCCCACGACGCGGAGCGCCTGCTGCTGGCCGAAGCCGACCGCGGCGACGCCGGTCGGGTGCGCCAGCTGGGTCGGCGACTGCAAGCAGCCGCCGACGCGGACGCGGCCGCCCGCCGCGACGGGCGCCGGGCCTACGAACAACGCACCTTCACCCTGACACCCGACGGGCACGGGTCGGTGTTCACCCAAGGGCGGCTGCACCAGCTGGCCGGTGAACGCCTGGCTGAGGCGCTGCACGCCCTGGCCGCCCCCCACGACACCGACGATGCGCGCTCCTACGGCCAGCGCATGGCCGACGCGCTGGAAACGCTGGCCGACATGGCCCTGCGCGGAGGGCGCCTACCCGTCAACGGTGGGGTCACGCCGCAGATCACCGCGGTCGTGCCGCTCGCCACCCTGGAAGCGCGGGCGGGGCGCGCCGCCGACCCCGCGACCTTGTCGTGGTCGGGGCCCTGTCGCCCGCAGGCGTTGGAGCAGCTGTGCTGCGAGGCCGACATGGCGTGGCTGGTCACCGACTGCGACCACCGCCCGCTGTGGCTCGGGCGCACCCGCCGCTACGCCAGCCCCGACCAGCGCGACGCCGCCCGGGTGCGAGACGGCGGGTGCCGCTGGCCCGGATGCTCCATGCCGCTCTCCTGGTGTGTGCTGCACCACGTCGACTGGTGGGAACCAGACGGTCGAACCGACATCCACCGGCTGATCCCCCTGTGCGCCGCCCACCACGCCATGCACCACCACGGCGGCTGGGACATCGCCCTCGACGACCACGCGACCGTCACCACCACCTCTCCGGACCGCGCAACCGCGCTGCGCGAGACCGCCACCCAAGCCCGCGCCCGCCACACCGGCCGCACCGACCTGGCCCACATCACCGGCCGCGACGACCTGGCCGACATCACCGGCCGCACGGACCTGGCCGACCTCACCGGCCGCACCGACCGCGCCGAGGTGGTGCAGCCCGGCGACAACGGCCGCAGCAGTAGTGGCGGTGGCGGAAGCGGCGGCACACCCAGACGTCACACCCCGAGACGCAGCAGGCGCGGAAGCGACGACCCGGCCCCCGACACGCGCGCACGGCGCACCGTGAGCAGCGAGACCCGTGGCGTCTACCGCGTCGGCATCGAGCCACGAGCCGGATCCCGACGCGCCGCACGAGACAGAGCAGGAGCACACGCGCGCGGACACGCTGTCAGCTGCGGCGAGCGTGGCGGTGCGCGACCCAACCGTCGGCGATGATCGCTGCCGCAGCGACATCGTGCGCCGGCTACGCTTCCGCCGCGATGGACGACCGCACGGCCGACCTCGTCACCCGCGACCACCGTTACGTGTGGCACCCGTTCACGCAGCAGGCCGCCTGGGTGAACGACGCCCCGCTGGTGGTCGAGCGCGGGGAGGGCTGCTGGCTCGTCACCACCGACGGGCGCCGGTTCCTCGACGGCAACTCCTCGCTGTGGGTCAACCTGTGGGGCCACGACCGCCCGGAGCTCCTCGCGGCCCTGCACCAGCAGGTGGACCGCCTGCCGCACGCCACCTTCCTGGGGTTGACCAACCCGCCCGCGGTCGAGCTGGCCGAGCGGCTGGTCGATCTCGCGCCCGACGGGTTGACCCGGGTCTTCTTCAGCGAGAACGGGGCGGCCGCGGTCGAGGTGGCCCTGAAGATGGCGTTCGCGTTCTGGCGGCACCGCGGCGACGATCAGCGGCGGCTGTTCGTCTGCGTCGACAACGCCTACCACGGTGACACGCTCGGTGCGGTCAGCGTCGGCGGCTTCGACACGTTCCACGCCCTGTACCGCGACCTGCTGTTCGAGACCCGCCGGATCCCGTCGCCGTACTGCTACCGCTGTCCGCTGGGCCTCACCCACCCGGACTGCGGCCTGGCCTGCGCCGACGCGCTCGACGACGTCCTGACCCGCGACGGTCACCTGGTCGCCGCCGTCATCACCGAGCCGCTGGTGCAGGGCGCCGCCGGGATGATCACCGCACCCGACGGCCACCTCGCGCGCCTGCGCGACATCTGCGACCGTCACGGGGTCCTCCTGATCGTCGACGAGGTCGCCACCGGCTTCGGTCGGACCGGGGCGACGTTCGCCTGTGACCTCGAAGCGGTCGCACCCGACCTGTTGGCGATCGGGAAGGGCCTGACGGGCGGGTACACGGCGATGAGCGCCACGCTGGCCACCGAAGCGATCTACGACGGGTTCCTCGGCGACCCGGCCCAGGGCCGCACGTTCTTCCACGGCCACTCCTACTCCGGGAACCCGCTGGCCGCCGCCGTCGCGAACGCCAACCTGGAGCTGCTGGTCGCCGAGGATCTGCCGGCGATCGTCCGTCACAAGGCCGCCATCCTGGCCGACGCGCTGGTCCCGACCCGGGACCTGCCGCACGTCGGCGATGTCCGCCAGCGCGGCCTGATGTGCGGCATCGAGCTGGTCGCCGACCGCCCCACCAAGACGCCGTTCGCCGCGCAGCTCCTGGCCGGTAAACGGGTCTGCGAGGCGCTGGTCGACGACGGGATCATCCTGCGACCACTGGGCGACGTCGTCGTCCTGATGCCGGCACCGGCCATGGACGACGACGACCTGCGTCACCTGGCGGGAGCCACCACCGCAGCGATCGACCGCGTCACCCGCGAGCTGGCTCGGTGAGCCCCGACGATCCGCTGGGGTGGGTGCCGGCCGAGCTGGACGCGCTGGCCGACGCGGACCTCCTGCGCGACCTGCGCCACCTCACCGGCGGACCCGAGCCGTGGATCGAGCTGCAGGACCCGCCGGTGCCCGGCGCCCCGCCCCGGCTGCTGCACCTGTGCAGCAACAACTACCTCGGCCTGGCGACCGATCGCCGCGTCGCCGAAGCCGCCGCGGACGCCGCGATCGCCCACGGCGCCGGGTCGGGTGCTTCGCGGCTGATCACAGGCGGGCAGGCAGCGCACCGCGAACTCGAAGCGACCTTGGCTGACTGGAAGGGCGAGGAGGCCGGGCTGCTGTTCTCGTCGGGCTACCTGGCCAACCTCGGCGTGCTGACGGTGACGGCCGGGCCCGGGGACACCATCGTGTCCGACGAGTTGAACCACGCCTCGATCGTCGACGCCTGCCGGCTGTCACGGGCCGATGTGCGGATCTACCGCCACGGTGACGCCGAGCACGCCGCACACCTCCTGGCCGACGCGCGCGGCCGTCGCGTCGTCGTCACCGACGGCGTCTTCTCCATGGACGGCGACATGGCCCCGCTGCCCGCGTTGTGCGACGCCGCGGAACGGCACGGCGCAGCGGTCGTGGTCGACGACGCCCACGGCACCGGGGTGGTCGGTCCCGACGGGCGGGGAACGGTCGCGGCCCTGGGCTGCGAGGGCCGGGTGCACGCCGTGGTGGGCACCCTGTCCAAGGCGCTCGGCTCGACCGGCGGCTTCGTGGTCGGCCGCGCGACGCTGATCCGACTTCTGACCAACCGTGCCCGGCCGTTCATCTTCGATACCGCCCTGGCCGCGCCGGCGGTGGCCGCAGCGGCGTGTGCGCTGCGCCTCGCACGCCAGGAACCGCAGCGGCGTACCCGTGCTGTGTCCCACGCCCGTCGGCTCGCCGCTGGCCTGACCGCCGCCGGGCTGGCGGTGCCCGAACCCCACGCGTGCATCCTGCCCGTCGTGGTCGGGAGCAACCGCGCCACGCTCGACGCGATGGCGTGTCTCGCCCGCTGTGGAGTGCTCGCCGTCGCGATCCGTCCGCCGTCGGTGCCGGAAGGCACCGCACGACTGCGCGCCACCGTGATGGCCACACACACCGACGCGGACATCGCCGTCGCGGTCGACGCCTTCATCGACGCGGTGACCACGGCAGCAGCGTGACCGGGTCACCGTCGCCACCGACCCCCATCCGCGGCGTGGTCGTCAGCGGCACGGACACCGCGGTGGGCAAGACCGTCGTGGCCGCTGCGCTCGCGCGCTGCTGGGCCGACGGGGGCGACGATGTCGTCTACGTCAAGCCGGTGCAGTCGGGTGTGGCCGACGGCGACGACGACGCCGCCACGGTGCGGTCGCTGACGGGCCTGACCGCCGTCTGCGGACCGCGCATCGGCCCGGCTGTCGCCCCGGCCGTGGGCGCCCGCCTGGCGGGGCGGCAACTGACACGCAACCATCTCCTGGCCGCACCCACCGCCGCTGCGGCCGACCACCCGGGCGCGGCCCTGGTGGTGGAGGGCGCCGGTGGCCTGCTGGTGGAGCTGGGCACCGACGGGACGACCGTGGTCGACGTGGCTGCTGCACTGAAGTTGCCGGTCGTGGTCGTCGCCCGCCCGGGCCTGGGCACGCTCAACCACACGGCCCTGACCGTGGAGGCCCTCGCCGCCCGGGGCGTCGCGCTCGCCGGGTTGGTGGTGTGTGGGTACCCACCCGAGCCGGACCTGGCGACCCGCACCAACCTCGCCGAACTGCACCGCCTGTCGCCGTGCGGGCTGTCGGGCGTGGTCCCCCAACTGGACCTGGCCGGCGACCCGCGGCTCGGACGCTGCGGCCGGTGGTTCGCTCCGGAGCTCGGCGGCGTCTGGGACCGCAGCGAGGTCCTCGCCGCGGCGCACGAGGAGTGAGACACCGCACCGGCGACCAGCCCGCTGACACCGCCGGCGCCGACTGGCACCGGCTGGACGGCACCCCGCAGGCAACGCCCCCGTCGGTGTGTCCGCGCGCCGGCGCCGGCCGACGTGTGCGGCCTACGCTGGGGCACCGGTGACCCACCGATCGTCCAGGAGCGTCCGTGGTGGCTGATACCTCGCGCCTAGATCCGCGTCCCGACCCCGGCGAGGTCGCGGCGTACGTCGCCGACCCCGACCGTCTCCTGAGCGACGTCGAGGCGGCCCTCCTCGGACGGATGCAGCCGATCGAGGTCGACGCCGCGTTCGCTCTGGCGGAGCTCGGCGACGATCACCTCGACGACCTGCTCGCGCTGGCGCACCGGGTCAGGCTGGCCTGGACCGGGCCGGAGGTCTCCTTGGAGTCGATCGTGTCGGCCAAGACCGGGGGCTGCCCTGAGGACTGCGCGTTCTGCTCGCAGTCGTCGGCGTTCCCCACGCCGGTGAAACCGCAGCCGCTGCTGAACCCCGACGAGGTCGCCGCAGCCGCCCGGGACGCACAGGACAACGGCGCCACCGAGTTCTGCCTGGTGTTCGCCGTCCGGGGGCCCGACGAGCGGCTCCTGCACCACATCCTCGATCTGGTCGCGGCGGTGCACGCAAGCACCGAGCTCGGCGTGGCGGTCAGCGCCGGGATCCTCGACAGCGACCAGGCCCGCCAGCTCTCCGACGCCGGCGTGGTCACCTACAACCACAACCTCGAGACCGCCCGTTCCCACTTCGCCACGATCGTGACCTCCCACAGCTGGGAGGAGCGAGCCGAAACCCTGCACCTGGTCCGCCGGCACGGGATGCGCGTGTGCACCGGCGGGATCGTGGGGATGGGCGAGACCCGTGCGCAGCGCGCGGAGCTGGCGCTGCAGCTGGCGGCGTTCGAACCGTCGGAGACACCGCTGAACTTCCTCAACCCGCGGCCGGGGACACCGCTGGCCGACCGCCATCCGCTCCAGCCACGCGAGGCGCTCCACGCGATCGCCCTGTTCCGGCTGATCCTGCCGTGGACCCTGCTGCGCTACGCCGGCGGACGCGAGGTCGCCCTGCGCGACCTCCAAGCCGCGGGGATCCTCGGCGGAGTCAACGGGATGATCGTCGGCAACTACCTCACGACGCTGGGGCGGACACCGCAGGACGACGTGGCGATGCTCGCCGAGCTCGACGTCCCCGTCCGGGCGCTGCAGGGGCTGCTGTGACGTGACGTTCTGTCCGGCGTGTGGCCGACCCGCGACGGCGAGCGGACATGAACCCTGCGCGGAGCACCTGCAGTTGGACCCGCCACGCCACTGCGCCGGATGCGGCGGTCGACTGGACGTACAGATCCTGCCGACCACGGTGCGGGCGACCTGCCGGCGCTGCGACCGCGTCCACCCGGCCCGCCGTGGCGGGTGACGCCCAGACGTGCCACACCCTGCACCGCCCGTGACTCACCGTCTTCCCGAGTGGGAGTCAGCCGGGCCCGATCCGGTCAGTCCCCGGGGACGTCCCAGACGTTGCCGCTGGACAGCAGGCCTGAGAGGTTCGCTGTGCCGTGAGCCTGCGCTTGCTGGACCTGCGCGTCGAGGACCTCCTCGTACAGCGGTCGTTGGACCTGGCGGAAGATCCCGAAGGGGGCCGGGCCGGCGCGGTCGGTCAGGCGCGACACGGCGAACGCCCGCGTCGGGTCGTCGGCGTGCGCGTCGTGCACCACGACGCGGTCACCTGCCTCATCCAGCGGGACGATCTCCACGCCGCCGCCCTCCTTGGTCACCACCGCCCGGCGGTCGTCGTCGGGGCCGAACACGATCGGCTGGTCGTGGAGGAGCTCGATCCGGTTGTGACCGCCGGTCGCCCGATCGCGGACCGGGAGGAACGCGTCGTCGTTGAAGACGATGCAGTTCTGGAAGATCTCGATGAACGCGGTGCCGCGGTGCTCGTACGCTGCCCGCAAGGTGCGCTGCAGGTGGTCGCGGTCGTTGTCGAGCGTGCGGGCCACGAACGTGGCCTCTGCCCCCAGGGCGAGGCTGATGGGGTTGAACGGCTGATCGATCGCCCCCATCGGCGAGGACTTGGTGACCTGCCCGACCCGTGAGGTCGGCGAGTACTGGCCCTTGGTCAGCCCGTACACCTCGTTGTTGAACAGCAGGATGTTGAGGTTGACGTTCCGGCGCAGCGCGTGGATCAGATGGTTGCCACCGATCGAGAGCGCGTCGCCGTCGCCGGTGACGATCCACACGTCCAGGTCGGGGCGGGTCACCGCCAGGCCCGTGGCGATCGCGGGGGCGCGGCCGTGGATCGAGTGCAACCCGTAGGTGTTCATGTAGTACGGGAACCGGGCCGCGCACCCGATCCCGGAGACGAACACCGTCCGCTCGGGGACGGCGCCGAGCTCGGGCAGGAGGCCCTGGACCGCAGCGAGGATGGCGTAGTCGCCACAACCTGGGCACCACCGAACGTCCTGGTCCGACGTGAAGTCCTTCCGCGTCAGGGTGCGTCCCTGCGTCATACCGCCACCTCCTGGTGGTCTGGGTCGCGCCCGTGGAGGACCGCCTCGATGGCCTCCTGCAGCTCCGCGGCGCGGAACGGCTGGCCACGGACCTGGTTGTAGCCGGTGGCTTCGATCAGGTAGCGGCTGCGCAGCAGCATGCGCAGCTGTCCCAGGTTCATCTCGGGTACCAGGACCCGGTCGTAGCGCCCCAGGACGTCGCCGAGGCCCGCCGGGAACGGGTTGAGGTGGCGCAGGTGCAGGTGCGCGACGCTCCCGCCTGCCTGGCGCACACGCTGGACCGCCGCCCGGATCGGCCCGTATGTGGATCCCCAGCCGACCACGAGGAGGGCAGCGTGGTCGTCACCGTCGACCTCGGGTGCGCCGATGTCCGTAGCGATCCCGTCGATCTTCGCCTGGCGCAGCATCGTCATGCGGTGGTGGTTGTCGGGGTCGTAGGAGATATCCCCAGTGACGTCCGCCTTCTCCAGGCCTCCGATGCGGTGCTCGAGGCCGGGGGTGCCCGGCAGCGCCCACGGGCGGGCCAACGTCTGTGGGTCGCGCCGGAACGGCTGGAAGGTGCCGTCCTCGGCGTTGGGCTCGGTCGCGAACTCGGCCGTCAGGCTCGGCAGGTTGTCGACGTCGGGGATCCGCCACGGTTCGGTTCCGTTGGCCAGGTACCCGTCGGAGAGCAGCACCACGGGCGTGCGGTAGCGCAGGGCGAGACGCGCCGCCTCCAGCGCCGCCGAGAAGCAGTCACCGGGCGAGCGGGCGGCGACCACCGGGACGGGCGCTTCGCCGTTGCGGCCGAACATCACCTGCAGCAGGTCCGCCTGCTCGGTCTTGGTGGGCAGCCCGGTGGACGGGCCACCGCGCTGGACGTCGACGACCACCAGCGGCAACTCGACCGCGACGGCCAGCCCCATCGTCTCGGCCTTGAGCGCCAGGCCCGGTCCCGACGATGCCGTGACCCCCAGCGCACCTCCGAACGACGCGCCGAGCGCGGCACCGACCGCGGCGATCTCGTCCTCGGCCTGGAACGTGCGGACACCGAACCGCTTGTGACGGGACAGCTCGTGCAGGATGTCCGACGCCGGGGTGATCGGGTACGAGCCGTAGAACAGCGGCAACCCCGATCGCACGCTGGCGGCGATCAGGCCGTACGCCAACGCCAGGTTCCCGCTGATGTTGCGGTAGCGCCCCGGTGGGAGCTTGGCCGGCTTCACCTCGTAGCGGTGCGAGAACAGCTCGGTCGTCTCGCCGAAGTGGAAGCCGGCCTTGAGCGCTCCCACGTTGGCCGCGCCGATGGCGGGAGCTTTGGCGAACTTCTCCTGCAGCCACGACACGGTCGAGTCGATCGGCCGGGAGAACATCCACGACACCAGCCCCAGAGCGAACATGTTCTTCGCCCGGCTGGCGTCCTTGCTGGTGATCTGTTTCTGCTCGACCATGCCTTCCAGAGCGCGGCTGGTGAGCTCGTTCAGGGCCACCTCGTACACCCGGTACGGGTCCAGGGACCCGTCCTCGAGCGGGTTGGTGACGTACCCGGCCTTCTTGAGGTTGCCGCGGTCGAAGCCGTCGGCGTTGACGATCAGGGTCGCTCCGCGCGGCAGGTCGCGCAGGTGCTTCTTCAAGGCGGCGGCGTTCATCGCGACGAGGACGTCGGGGGCGTCGCCGGGGGTCAAGATGTCCTCGTCGCTGAACTGCAGCTGGAAGGACGACACTCCGGCAGTGGTCCCGGCTGGCGCACGGATCTCCGCCGGGTAGTCCGGGAGCGTCGCCAGGTCGTTCCCGACCTCGGCGGTCTGGACGGTGAACCGGTCGCCCGTCAGCTGCATGCCGTCGCCGGAGTCGCCCGCGAAGCGGACCACGACGTGGTGGAGGGTCTGAGCCTGGGGCTTGGGAGGTGAGGTCATCGAGGAGCCGGTGCGCTCGGGCGGGCGACGGTCGTCCGCGGCGCGACGGGAGGGTACCGGCGATCCACCCAGGAGACGCGTCACCCGCGCCGACCGCCGGGGAGCCGCAACCGACCGGGCCGGTCAGCAGATCCGGCGCAGGAACGAGTACGGGTTGACCGCCCCGCCTCCGCCGGGGTGACGCTCGAAGTGCAGGTGCGGGGTGCCCCGCGCGTTGCCGGTGTCGCCGTTGGTCCCGATCTTCGTCCCGGCACTAACCCGCGCCCCGTCGCGGACCGTCCACGACTGCAGGTGCATGTACCAGTACTGGTCGCCGTCCGCCCCCCGGAAGATGGCCCAGTTCCCGGCGCTGGAACCGTACGAGCGGATGTCGACCACGCCGTCGGTGACGGCGTAGATCGGCGTGCCGTAGGGGGCGAGGATGTCGGTCCCGCGGTGGCGGCGGCCGCCCGAACGTGGCGCTCCCCAGGTGTCGGTGAAGGTCCGCGGCTGCCCGACCGGGCAGGCGTAGGC
>JALYHG010000089.1 GCA_030776725.1 Actinomycetota bacterium | reverse complement strand
GACCCCGCTCGACGACACCCGCGACCTGCTGGAGCAGGACGACCGCAAGCTCGGGATCCGTTTCCTCGACGGGGTGACCTGTGCCTGGTCGGGTGGGGAGCTGATGCACACACACCGCAGCGGGTTGGCCGAGGCGATGCTGGACGAGCTAGAGCGCCAGCGACGGAACCCGGACCTGGTGCTCGCCGACCACGGTTACGCGGGGGCGGCGGTCGAGCGGAGGCTGCCGACGCTGTCGATCGCGGATGTCAACGACCCCGCGTTGATGCTAGCGCAGGCCCGTGGCCGCACCGACGCGGTCCTGCCGATCGACGACAACCTCGCGCACCGCTCGTTCGAGCCGGTGACCGCGGCGGTGCTGGGGCCGCTGGCCGGCTGAGCCCGGCGCCCCCGGCCGGTGGGCGGTCAGTAGACGTCACGGTCGTCGACGATCCGGCGTTCCTCGACCACCGGGCCCCGCGTGCGGCGCAGCATGGACAGCCCGAAGATCAGGCCCAAGAGCCCGCCGACCATCAGGATGAAGCCGACGACGTCGATGTCGATGCCCGCGATCTCGAACTCCACCGCGAAGGCGAGGATGGCGCCGATGATGATGAGGGCGATGCTGCCGCCGATGGTCATGGTGCCCTCCTGGTCCGATCGGCCCGTGGGCCGCGCACGGTCTGGGCGCCACGAGCGTCACACCCTCACACGGTACCCGGAAACGCCCCTGCCCGCCGCCGACGCTGGCTTCCGGGCTGCCCGCTGGCCCGGCCGGATGCTTGACGCCGGGGAGGTGCGTCGCTCGGGATCACGGTCTGTGTGGCGGCACATGCGGTGTATACAACTGATCCCGGCCACCGTGTGCAAATCAAGCGTTATGACCCCAGCCTATCGGTAGCACCGAACGGTCGGGTGGACGTCGCCTGGCCTCGCCTTCGGAAGTGGGAGTAGCGATGGTCATCGCCTGGCTGCTCCTGCGGCGAACTGCGGATTGAACGCGGCGGCGATCTCGAGGAGATGTGGCAGAGCGAGATCACCCGCGTAGTCGTCCCGGAGTTCGACTCTGGGCCTGCGACTCTGGCCGGCCGGCCGACGTCGGCCGAAGCCGTCACCTGACCGATCCTCCCCTCTATGCCACGCTCGGCCCACGGATGGGCCGTGGCACTCCAGACGGCGCAGTATCCACCGCGCGTACACTCGCGCCCATCCCAGCGCCTGGGCCAGCTCTGCCGCTGTCGCCGTCTCCGTCCGCTCCAGCCGGAGCCACATCCGTCGTGCCGCCGATCCCAGCGACGGACCGACGCCTGGGCTCCCTGATGGGCGGTGCCCCCACGCGTCGTGCGCTCCTAGCCACTCAGGGCTGGTACATCTGGTGTGGCAGTAGGCCCTTGGGCAGAAGCCGCCCGAGCGGGGTCGGCTCGATCGTGACCGCGGCGATGTTCCCGTCGGCGTCGAGGTCCAGGCGGAGCACGCCGTGGTCGGGCCAACGCCGGTAGCTGCGCCCGACCGTGCGGGCAGACACGCCATCGGCTGCGGCGATGGTGCGTTGGTCGTCGCCGATGGTCAGGTGGCCAGAGCGGGCGGCTTCGGCGGCTAGAGCGCCGAGCACCGCCCGGCCGGACTGGGTCAGCCAGCGGGGCCGTGACCCGTCGGGCAGCTCGATGAGGTCCCACTGCCCGGCGACGACCGTGACGGCGGCCGGTACCGGTGGTCGTGGGGCGCGCCGGTGCTCGGTGTCGGTAGGAGTCCGGCGCTGGTATGGTCGCCGCCCCGCAGCCCGTGGTACATGCGGGGACCGGCGCGCCGGGTCCCGCTCAGGAGGATGCGTGGGTCGCTACCTCGTCCGCCGGGTTCTTCAGTTCCTCCCGGTGTTCTTCGGGGCGACCTTCCTGATCTTCGCGTTCGTGTTCGTGATGCCCGGCGATCCGATCCGGGCACTGTCCGGTGAGCGACCGATGCCGCCGACCGTCCGCCAGCAGCTCACCGATCGCTACAACCTCGACGATCCCTTGGTGGTCCAGTACGCGAAGTACATCGGGGTGATCCGCCAGGACGACGGGCGTGGATTCAGCGGCATCCTGCAAGGCGACTTCGGGGAGGACTTCGGCGGACGGCCGGTGTCCGCTCAGTTGCGTGAGCGGCTGCCGGTCACCGCACGTCTGGCCCTGGGGGCTCTGTGTTTCGAGACGGTCCTGGGGATGGCGGCGGGGGTACTCGCGGGCCTGCGCCGCAGCGGGTTCGTCGACAACCTCGTGCTGGTCGCGACCACGGCGGTGATCTCGATCCCCATGTTCGTGTTGGGCATCCTCGCACAGCTCCTCCTCGGCGTGAAGTTCGGGATCTTCCCGGTGGCGGGGTTGCGCCAGGGTTGGATCAGTTACGTGCTCCCCTCGATGGTGCTCGGCTCAGTTTCGCTGGCGTTCATCGCCCGGCTGCTGCGCACGAGCCTGGCCGAGAACGTCCGCGCCAGCTACGCACGCACGGCCATCGCCAAGGGCCTGAGCCGCCAGCGGGTCGTGGGCCTGCACACGCTGCGCAACGCCCTGATCCCGGTCGTCACCTTCCTCGGCGTCGACCTCGGGTTCCTGCTGAGCGGCGCGGTCGTCACCGAGACCGTCTTCAACATCCCCGGGCTCGGGCGCGCGGTGTTCGAGGCGGTGTTCCGCCAGGAAGGTTTCGTGGTCGTGGGGATCGTGACCTTCCTCGTCGTGGTGTTCGTGGTCGCCAACCTGGTCGTGGACGTGCTCTATGCCATCCTCGACCCGCGGATCCGGTATGGCTGACGGCCCCGTCCGCAGCCCCGCGCGGACGCGCCGACCGACGCAGCCGCGCGACGCCGAGATCACGGTCGGAGGGAGGATCCCGGTCGGTGCTGTCTTCCACGAAGGGGTGGAGGTCGCGGCGGCGGCGCGGACAGCCGCTGACCGGGTGCGACGCCCGGCCGGGGCTGCGAGCCTGTGGCGTGACGCCTGGACGGAGCTCCGGCACAACCGGCTGTTCGTGGTCGCCGCCGGGCTGATCGCGGTCTTGATGGTGATGGCGGCGTTCCCGCAGCTGTTCACGACCTTCTACCCGGGCAACCCCGACCCCCGCTCGTGCAGCCTAGTGAACTCGCTGCAGCGGCCCAGCGCCCAGCACTGGTTCGGCTTCGACCTGCAGGGGTGCGACTACTACACCCGGACGGTCTACGGGGCGAGGGTCTCGATGGTGATCGGGATCTCGGTGGTGGGGATCGCCGCGGCGATCGCGGTGGTGTTCGGCTCGCTGGCCGGGTACTACGGCGGCGTGCTCGACGCGATCGTCGCGCGCATCACCGACGTCTGGCTGGCCGTCCCCGTCATCCTGGGCGGCGTCGTGGCCATCACCGCGCTGCGCAACCCCGACGGACACCTCGTCGCCGGTACGCTGGCCCGTCTGTTCGGAGCGATCGACCGGGTGACCGGCGCCCCGGGGCTGGGCGTGGTTGCGTTCGTCCTGACGATCCTCGGCTGGCCGACCATGCTGCGCCTGATGCGCTCGTCGGTGGTGGAGAAGAAGGAGGCGCACTACGTCGATGCAGCACTCGCCCTGGGAGCCAGCGATCTCCGGATCATCGTGGCGCACATCCTCCCCAACGCGGTCGCGCCGGTGATGGCATACGCCACCATCAGCGTCGGCTTGATCATCGCTGCCGAGGCGACCCTGTCTTTCCTCGGGATCGGGCTGCAGCTGCCCGCGATCTCGTGGGGGCTGATGATCCACGCGGCGCAGTACCGCGTCTTGACCGCGCCGCACCTGGTGCTGTTCCCGGGAGTTCTCCTGACCATCACCGTGTTCAGCTTCGTGCTGATGGGCGATGCGATCCGTGACGGCCTCGACCCGAGGCTGCGCTGATGGCGACGACGACCGACGGACTGGCGTTCGACCACAGCGGGTCGGATGCGGCTGAGCATCTCCTGGAGGTGCGCGACCTCGGCGTCGAGTTCCGCACACGCCACGGCCTCGTCCAGGCGGTCAACGGCTTGAGCTACAGCCTCGATCCGAGCCAGACGCTGGCGATCCTGGGTGAGTCGGGATCCGGGAAGACGGTCTCCGCCCACGCGGTGATGGGCATCATCGACTCGCCGCCCGGGTACGTGACCGGGGGTCAGGTCGTCTACCGTGGCGTTGACCTGCTCCGCCTGCCGGAACGGCAGATGCGCCGCATCCGCGGGCAGCGCATCGCGATGATCTTCCAGGACGCCCTCGCGGCGCTCAACCCGGTCTTCACGGTCGGGTTCCAGATCGCGGAGATGTTCCGCGTCCACCGGGGCATGCGCCGCCAGGACGCCCGCGCCCGAGCCGCGGAGCTGATGGACCGAGTACGCATCCCCAACGCCCGCCGCCGGCTCGACGACTACCCGCACCAGTTCTCCGGTGGGATGCGCCAGCGGGTGATGATCGCGATGGCGTTGGCACTCGACCCGGACATCCTCATCGCCGACGAGCCGACCACCGCCCTCGACGTGACGGTGCAGGCCCAGATCATGCAGCTCCTAGCCGATCTCCAGGAACAGACCGGCATGGGCATGATCCTGATCACGCACGACCTGGGAGTCGTCGCCGAGGTCGCGGACGAGGTCGTGGTCATGTACGCGGGGCGGGCCATGGAGCGCGGTCCCATCCACGACGTGTACGCACAGCCGGCGCACCCCTACACGCTCGGGTTGATGCGCTCGATCCCGCGCGCTGATCACAAAGGCCGCCGGCTGGACCCGATCCCGGGGCAGCCTCCCAACCTCGCCAGGATCCCGCCGGGGTGCGAGTTCCACCCACGCTGCCCGTACGCGCGAGACGTGTGCGTGGAGCGCCGGCCACCCCTGTTCGACGTCGACAGCGGCCGCGCGAGCGCCTGTCACTTCTACGAGGAGATCCTCAACCGTGACGGTTGATCAGGCGGCGTCTGCCGGACTCCGCGAGCAGCGTTCCGACGAGGCCCTGCTCAAGGTCGAGCACCTCGTGAAGTGGTTCCCGGTCGAGCGTGGTGTCCTGTTCAAGCGGCACGTCGGCGACGTCAAGGCGGTGAACGGGGTCAGCTTCGAGCTGCGCCGGGGCGAGACGTTGGGGCTGGTCGGGGAGTCCGGTTGTGGGAAGTCGACGGTCGCGCGGACGCTACTGCGGTTGGAGGATCCGACCGACGGCCACGCCTACTACCAGGGCCGCGACATCTTCGCGATGAACAAGCGCGAGCTGCGGGCGCTCCGGCGCCGCGTCCAGATCATCTTCCAGGACCCGTACGCGTCACTGAACCCACGCATGACGGTCGGGGACATCGTGATGGAGCCCTGGCAGATCCACCGCGGCGTCGTCGCCAAGAGCCAGCAAGCCGCCCGTGCCAGGGAGCTGCTGCACCGTGTGGGGCTCAACCCCGATGACGTCAACCGCTACCCGCACCAGTTCTCCGGCGGCCAACGCCAGCGCATCGGCGTGGCCCGTGCGCTGGCCCTCAATCCGGACATCATCATCTGCGACGAGCCGGTCTCTGCCCTCGATGTGTCCGTGCAGGCGCAGGTGATCAACCTGCTCGACGATCTGCAGGACGAGTTCGGTCTGGCCTACCTCTTCATCGCCCACGACCTGTCCGTGGTGCGCCACATCTGCGACCGGGTCGCGGTGATGTACCTCGGCAGGATCGTCGAGTTCGGTGACGAGCGTGACATCTACGAGCGTCCCACCCACCCGTACACACAGGCACTGCTATCGGCCGTTCCGATCCCCGATCCAGCCCAACGCGAGCGCCGCGAGCGCATCCTCTTGGAGGGTGACCTGCCCAGCCCATCGGACCTCCCGTCGGGCTGCTCGTTCCGGACCCGGTGCTGGAAGGCAGAGGCCATCTGCGCCGAGGACGAACCGGACCTGATCGACCGGTTCGGTCACGGCCATCCCAGCCGGTGCCACTTCGCCGAGCTCCGTCGTTCGTCGGGTGAGCACCGACGGACGGGACCGGGGTCCGACACGATCGGCAACTAGCCTCGGAACCGTGCGCAGCGACGTTGCGCTGTGCGGAACGCAGGGAAGGCGAGCGTATGGCCCGACGCCCGATCATGGCCGGTAACTGGAAGATGTACAAGGACCACCTCGAAGCGATACAGCTGGTGCAGAAGCTCGCCTACCACCTCGACGAGAAGGACTACCAAGGTCAGGACGTCGTGGTGTGCCCGCCGTTCACGGCGCTGCGCTCGATCCAGACCCTGATCGACGCCGACCACCTGCCGATCCAGCTGGGTGCCCAGAACTGCTTCTGGGAGGAGGAGGGCGCCTACACCGGCGAGGTGGCGCCCCCGATGCTCGCCCGGCTCGACGTGCGGTACGTCGTCGTCGGCCACTCGGAGCGGCGCCACATCTTCGGCGAGACCGACGAGGATGTGAACCGCAAGGCCAAGGCGGTGCAGCGCCACGGCATGCGCCCGATCGTGTGCGTCGGAGAGACCGAGGAGCAGCGCGACGCCGGGCGGGAGCGTGAGGTGGTCGTGAGCCAGCTTCAGGGCAGCCTCGACGGCGTCGGTATCGACGATCCGGAGGCGCTGGTCGTGGCCTACGAGCCGGTCTGGGCCATCGGCACCGGACGGACCGCGTCACCTGAGGACGCGCAGGACATGTGCCTGGCGGTCCGCGAGACGATGGCGGACCTGTACGGCTCCGATGTGGCAGATGGCTTGCGCATCCAGTACGGCGGGAGCGTGAAGCCGGGCAACGTCCGCGAACTGATGGCCAGTCCGGACATGGACGGGGCGCTGGTGGGGTCGGCGAGCCTGTCGTCGGATGACTTCGCCGCGATCGTCCGCCACCGCCGGTGAAGCTGCCCCTGTCGGTATAGTGACCTGACACGTCAGGTGGATCGCGCTGGCAGCGAAGGTTGCGTGGCGCAGACGGTGAGGTCGTCCATGGGTAGGCGCAGTGAGCCCCTGGAGCAGCTGCTCGGGCCGCTCGAACAGGACGTGATGGACGTCGTCTGGAAGTTGGACGACGCGACAGTCCGGGATGTGCACGACCACCTGTCGGCGCGGCGGAAGATTGCGTACACCACCGTCATGACGACGATGAGCCGCCTGGCCAGCAAGGGGATGCTGCGCCGCGATACCGAAGGGCTCGCTCACCGCTACCGCCCGGCGGTCAGCCATGAGGACTACGCCCGGGCGACCGTCGCCAGCGTGCTCGGATGGCTGGTGGACCGGTATCCCGAGCCAGCGGCGTCGTACCTCGCCGAGGTGGTCGGGGACGTGGATGAGGCGACGCTGACCCGGATGCGCGATGCGGTGGCGCGCCGCCGGATCGAGGAACGCTGAGGGCGACTTGTCTGACGTCGCCGTTCTGATCAGCCTCCCGACCGAGTCGGTCGCCGTCCGCGCGACCGTGGCGTCGCTCGTCGCCGTGGCGGCGATCGCGCTGCTCCTGCGTCGCGGTCTGCGGGTGCCGCGGGTGCGTTGCGCTGCCGTCCTGATCCCGGCCGCCGCGTTGCTGGTCGCGGTGCTCACCTCTTGGGGTGACCAACTGCTTCCCACCGTGATGACCGCAACGGATGCGGACGGCGCCCTCCCACTCCGGGTCAACGATGCGTACCTGCGCGTGGCACCGGTTGGGTGGCCGCTCGCGGCGGTGTGGTTGGCGGTGGTGGCGCTGCGGGTGATCCGCCGGGTCGTGGCCTTCCGCCGCATGCACCGCGTGGCGAGTTCAGGAGGGACGCGGGGTGATGTGAGGGTGGTTCGCATCCTGCGGTCGGTGGCCGCGACGCTGCGTTTGTCGGCCCCTGCGGTCGCGATCGTGGACGGCTGCCCTGGGAGCGCGGTGGTGGTCGGTATCCGCCGACCGACCGTCGTGATCGACGCCGGGCTGCTGCGCACCCTCGACGACGAGGAACTGGAAGGCCTGCTGGCCCACGAGTTGTCCCACGTCCGTCATCGCGACAACCTCATCGGTCTCCTGGTGGGCCTGATGCGTGACGTGTTCTTCTTCGTGCCCGGTGGGAGGTGGGTGACCCGACGGCTCCGGGAGGAGCGCGAGCTCGCCGCCGACCACGTCGCCGTGGCGGCGACCGCGCGACCGGGTGCGCTCGCGAGCGGCTTGCTGAAGGTGATCGACAGCCAGCAGCCGGTGGCCTGCGCCGCGTTCGCTGCGCCGGCGGCGGTCGTCTCACGCGTCGAACGTCTCCTGGCCGACGCTCGGCCGGAGACGCCGCTCCGTGCCGGGCTGGAGGGCGCCGCCGTGGCGGCGGCGCTGGCGGTGGCGATCCTCGTGGCCGGGTGGCTTCCCGCAGCCGTGGCGGGACAGTCGGTGGCCGGGGACGCCCTTGCGGTCCTGTGGGCGTGGCGCACCCAGCCCGCCAGCCAGGTCACGGCCGAGGCGACCGCTCTGGCTGTCTTCCGCCGAAACGAGCCGGCTCCGCCACCGCCGCCGGTCGCGTCCAGCGGACCGTTCGCGGACGGGCACGAGTTCCACCCTGCCGTGCTACGCGGTGTCCGCCCCGCCGAGCCCACGCTCATCGCGACCCCCGCGGTCGTCACGCGGCCCGGGGCCGTGGACGCCCGTGTCCTCGACAACTGGCGGGCCAGACCAGTCGTCACCTCCGATGGCGGTGTGGCTGTGTACTGGCTGCGCCGGATCGAGACGGTTGGTTGAGGTGGTAGTCTCCCGCCGCGCGAGGAGGCATCGCCCCCCGCGGAACTCTCCGGAGCCCATCAGGAGCGTCGCACCGTGTTCACCGCCGCCCTCGTCGTGGTCCACGTGATCTTCTCGCTGCTGATGGTGATGTTCATCCTGCTCCACCGCGGGACCGGTGGGGGCTTGTCGGACATGTTCGGTGGTGGGGCCTCGGGCCTGCAGGGCTCGGCGATCGTTGAACGCAACCTCGACCGGTTGACGGTCTTCTCCGCGGTCGGGTTCGCGGTGACGACCGTCCTTCTCGGCCTGCAGCTCAACTAGGTCACGCGGGAGCACAACCGCCACGGTGATCACCTTCCTCGGCCGTCGCCCGACCGGTTCGCCGATCCCACGGCGGGGTCACATCCCCGCCGCTGCTCGCCTCACCGTGCTGGTGCTGATGGCCGCCACGATCGTGGCTTGCACCGACCAGAACGGCGGACCGGGGAACGCGCCGACCCTGACCGCGACCGGCGCGGCGAAGGCTCAGGACGGTGGCGGGGTGTTCTACAGCTACCTGCGCCAACCCAAGTCGATCGACCCGGGCGTGGCGGTGGACGCCGACGACCTGGCCGTCGTGAACCAGCTGTTCGACTCGCTCACCGCCAACGGTCCCGATCTCACGGTCGTGCCGGCCGCCGCGGAGTCGTGGGAGGTGAACGGCCCACCCGATCCCGCCGACCCGCAGGCGGCGCAGCCGGCCACGGTGTTCACCTTCCACCTCCGGCCCGACGCCGCCTTCCACGACGGCACGCCGGTGACTGCGGAGAGCTTCGTGCGGGGGTGGCAGCGCATCGTTGACCGCACCTCGTCGGAGCCGTCACCGTCGTTCTACCTCCTCGAGACGGTGATGGGGTTCGAGGATGCGCAGGCCGGGGGTGAGCTGTCCGGCGTGGTGGCCGTGGACGACCATACGCTCCGGGTCGAGCTCACCACGCCGTTCGCGGACTTCCCCGCCGTGGTGGCTCACCCGACGCTGGCACCGGTCCCACCGGCCGCTGTCGACGACGCCGACGCGTTCGGCCGGCAACCGGTCGGCAACGGGCCCTTCCGGCTCGCCGAACCATGGCAGCCGGGACAGTCACGCGGTCTCCGGCTCGCCGCCTACGAGGACCACCCTGACGGCCGCCCGATCATCGACCAGCTGGTCTACCGCATCTACGAAGGTGACGGCGCCGCAGCTGCAGGGTACGACGATTTCCGCAACGGCACCTTGGACGTCGCGCCGATCCCTGGCGGCCGCACGATGCGAGCCGCAGAAGAGTTCGGCCGCTCCGGCGACGGCTACACCGGGCCGGGTGTTGTCGACGGCATCAAGCTGATCACCGCCTTCTACGGCTTCGATACCGAGAAGTCGCCGTTCGACGACCCCGCTGTCCGCCAGGGTCTGTCGCTGCTGATCGACCGACGTGCGATCGTCGAGGACGTGGTCGACGGGGGACGGGCCGTCGCCACGTCGGTGGTGCCACCGGGCATTCCCGGGTACGAGCCGGCCGCTTGCGCTGCCTGTGACTTCGATCCCGGCCGCGCCAAGGAGCTGCTGGAAGGCAAGGTCGGCCCCGACCGTCCGGTCGAGCTGGTGATCTGGCAGGCAGCCGACCACGAGGACGTCGCCGCCCGGGTGGCGCGCGACGTCAACGCAACTCTGGGAGAAGGGTCACTGACCGTGCAGACACTGGCGCACGGGGAGTGGCTGGACGCGATCCGTACCGGACAGGCCGCCTTCTTCTTGTCGGGCTGGTTGGCCGAGTACGCCTCGCCGGACACGTTCCTGTACTCGCTTTTCCACCAGGGACGGATCGGTTCCGACAACCTCACCCGCTACAAGCACCCCGAGGTGAACGAACTGTTGGATCGCGCTCGCCGAGAACTGGACGCGGCCACCCGCGCTGAGTTGTATCAGCAGGCCGAGACGATCATCCTGCAGGACATGCCGGTCGCTCCGCTGTACTTCTACCGCCACCAACGCGTGGTCGGCGAGCGGGTTCGCGGCTTCCGCCTCGATCCCCTCGGCGAGGTGGACATGACCGTGGTGACGCTGCAGCCGACGGGGTGACGACGCTGGCGAGCGCCGGGTGATCCGGTTCGTCGCCGTCGCGGTCGACGTCCTCGGCGCCTGACTCCTCCAGCGACCGACGAGCGGCGAGACGCTCGCCGGTCGACCTGGAGGCCGGTACGCTAGCCCCTCCGCCGGTCCAGGCCGGCCTTCTTCGCGAGAGTGGCGGAATAGGCAGACGCGCACGGTTGAGGGCCGTGTCCCCGCAAGGGGGTGGGGGTTCAAGTCCCCCCTCTCGCACTTTGTAGCTTTCAGCCTCTACTCAGAAGAATCCTTAGGAATCGGCCCTCGGCGCCACGTCGAGGGTCGAGGTGCTTCAGGGCTCCGAGGAACAGGAGCCACGCCACGGGGGCGGTCTGTCCCAACGCACCGATCGCCATGGCCGACGTCATCGCCACAGCATCGTGCTTCAAGGGGGCCGCGGGTGGCAGTTCTCGCGGTGAGGCTGCAAGGGTGGTCAGGCGATCGCGCTGTAGACCAGAGCAAGGATGAGCCCGTAGATCGCGTGGCCCATGAGCATCCCGGCCGGAGTTATCCCACCCCAGTTCTTCCCGAACACTCCCGGGGCGACAACCGCGACCTCGCCGGCGGACTCGACGACCGTCCGCCCGCGGGGCTCGGCGGTGGCCGTCATGCGCGGGTGGACCGATCCCATCATCGGCATCCCGACGAGGCCGACCATCGCCCCGTGGACCAGCCCGATGACGAGACCAGCGAGCCAGCTGGCGGTTCCGAAGGCGGAGAACAGCGCGGCGTAGGCGATGCCCAAGACGACCGTGCCCATCGCGATGAAGTGGACGAAGGCCCCGATCCGCTTGGCGGTGTCGCGGTCTCCGCTGAACATCGTGCCGCTGACGAGCGGCATCGGGGGCATGTCTGTCATCCCCGCTGCCGTGGATGCCTTCATCATCAGCGTCATGACAATCGTCGCCACGAAGCCCGCGACCAACGCCGCGAGGATGTTGAACTCCATCTCGCACCTCCCGCTCTACCGAGGTAACCCTCGGCGCGGGTGGTTCATTCAGGCTGCTTCAAGAGAAGGGGGAGTCGGGTCGCTCGTGCCACTCCCCGGAGAGGTCCGGTCGACCCGCTCGTTGTAGAAGCTGGGGTCGCCGGCGATCCTCGCGGCATCGGGACGAGGAGGTCACCAGCTCCTGCCGTCTTCGGGCAAGTACGAGAACGTCGGTGCCATCAGGAGATCCCGCGGTCGGCTTCGAGCAGGCGGAGCCACACCTCGCTTACCGTCGGGAACGCGGGGACCGCGTGCCAGAGTCGGGTGATCGGGACCTCGCCGACGATCGCGATCGTGGCCGCGTGGAGCATCTCGCCGACATCAGGGCCGACGAAGGTCGCGCCGACGATGACGTCGCCGTCGTCATCTATGACGATCTTCGCGGTGCCCGAGACGCCCTTGCCGCGCAGCGCTCCGCCGGCGGTGTGGCCGAGGTCGTAGTCCGCGGTGCGCACCGTCAGCCCCGCGTCGCGAGCCTGCTGCTCGGTGCGGCCCACAGCGGCGACCTGAGGATCGGTGAAGACCACGCGGGGGATCGCGCGGTCGTCGGCCCACGCGCCCGTACCTGGCCATTCGGGCCCTTCCCGGCCTCCGAGGAGGTCGCCGAGGACCCGTGCCTGGTACTTGCCCTGGTGGGTGAGCAGCGCGCGTCCGTTCACATCCCCGGCCGCGTACAGCCAGTCGCCGTCCACGCCTGCGACGCGCAGGTGGCCGTCGACCTCCAGGAAGCCGTCGGGTTCCAACCCGATGGTCTCCAGCCCGATGTTCTGCGTGCGTGCCCGGCGTCCGGTCGCGACGAGGATCTCGTCGCCGATGACCTCGTCGCCGTTCTTCAGGGTGAGAACGACCTGCCCGTCGTCGTTGCGTCGCAGTCCGGTCCCGAGCGCCTCAGTGCGCACGGTGATCCCCTCCTGTTCGAACGCGTCCTGCAACTCCCGACCGGCGAACGCTTCCTCCGGAGGGAGCAGGTGGTCGGTCATCTCCACGATCGTGACCTGCGACGAGCCGAGCCGGCGGAACGCCTGGGCCATCTCCACCCCCACGACCCCGCCGCCGAGGACGAGCAGCCGCGAGGGGATCTCCTCAGCGGATGTGATGTCGCGGTTGTCCCAGACGCCGACGTCCTCGATCGCGTCGATCGGGGGTAGGGCCGCCAACGTTCCCGTCGCGACGACCACCGCCCGGGACGCCTCGAGCGTCACGGCGCCGCCGTCGGGGGTCTCGACGTCGACCCTCCGCTCTCCCGCGATGCGGCCGTGACCACGGACGATGTCCGCGCCGACCGACTCGACCCACTTGGCTTGCGACGTGTCGTCCCAGCTGCTGGCGAACGAGTCACGACTGGACAACGTCCGCTTCACGTCGACCTGGCCGGTGACGGCCGGCTCCGCGCCGGGGACCCGGCGTGCCGCGGCGAGCGCCTCGCCGGGTCGCAGGAGCGCCTTGGACGGCATGCAGGCCCAGTACGAGCACTCGCCGCCGATGAGTTCGCTCTCGACGAGCGCGACGCTCAGATCGTTCTCGCGCGCGTACCACGCGACGTTCTCTCCGGTCGACCCGCCGCCGATCACCACGACGTCGTACTGCCGCGTCTTGCCCACGTCTGCTCCTCGTGTCGGATGGCCTTTCATGTAGGGAACACGGCCGCGCCCCCACGGCAGTCCGTCTGTCGGGTCCTCGAAAGAACCCCCACCGTCTAGCGTTCCCATCCCGACGTCGTGCGTCAGTGGGCTGCGCGGAGCGCGAAGAGGCCGAGGGTGAACACCGCGAGGCCGGCGGCGAGCAGGCGCCCGTCACGGTCGTGGCGAAGGCGGACGAACGCCAGGGCGAACACGAGCGCGATGATGGCACCCTGCGCGACGACACCGCCATCCGTCCGCGGTTGGAGGATGTCCTCCACGCGTGCTCCTCATCGATCGACTGGCTCAGCCCTCCACAGGTCTAACCCGTTCGTCTCCCGTGTGCTTCCACGCGCCGGGCGCTGCTCGAAGGTGGGGGTGACAACCGACCTGGTCGTGACGATCAACGCCCCGACCAGTAGCTGTGGGCTGCCCGGACGTCCCGGAGGCGCGCGGTCAGTTGCCTCCTCGAGGTGGCGGTAGGAACTCTGACGGTCGAGACGATCGACGGGATGCGTTCGCGCTGCTCACAGCCTGGCACGAATCCCTGCACCGCATCTGGAAGGAGGCGGGCGGCGCGCGGGTTGCCGTGCGTAGCGGCGGAAGACACGATCGTGGAGTCGCAGACGGACACACCTGCACAGCCTGAGGGACCTGACCGAACCCACGTGAGCAGGCGGGCGATCCTCAAGGGCATCGGCGTGGCTGGCCTCGTCGGCGCGGGTGGGTACCTGGCCGCCCGACGTCTCGTCGACCGCGAGCCCGTCGAGCCCCCGGGCGGTGGTGGGCTGCCGGGCGACGAACCGGTCAGGTCAGAACCACTGGTCGGGTCCCACGAGCTCGACGACTTCGTGTCCGCCATCCAAAGTGGCGGTCCACCCCCGGATGGGATCCCACCGATAGACGATCCGGTGTACGTGCCGGCAAGCGATGCGGACTTCCTCGACGAGGCCGACGTCGTCTTCGGGCACGTCGTCGACGGCGAACCGCGCGTCTACCCGCAGCTGGTGCTCGTCTGGCACGAGATCGTCAACGAGCACGACAGCCGCGGGCCCATCTCGGTCACCTACTGTCCCCTGACCGGGTCGGTCGTTGGCTTCCGCCCCCATGCCGGCATCGAGGAGCTCGGCACGAGTGGGAACCTCGTCAACTCGAACCTGCTGATGTACGACCGGACGCACGACAGCAACTGGCCGCAGATCCTCGGCCGAGCCATCGACGGCCCGCGGCGCGGCGACGAGCTCGAGGAGTTCCCGCTGGAGTGGACCACGTGGGGACGGTGGCGCGAGGTCCACCCCGACACCGCCGTCCTGTCGACGGAGACCGGCTACCTGCGCGACTACGGATCCGATCCGTATGGCTCGTACAACCCGCTCGGCGGCTACTACGAGCCCGACAGCCGACGCCTGTTCCCGGTGATGTACGAGGACGAGCGGTTCCCAGCGAAGGAGGTGTTCTTCGGCGCGAAGGTCGGCGACGGCCGTCTCGCGGTACGGAAGTCACTGGTCCGCGACCGGCGCGTCGTCGCCGCGTCGTGTCCGGGCGGGCCGGTCGTCTTCTTGTACGACCCCGCCCTCGACACCGGAAGAGCGTTCGTCGCGGAGATCGACGGCCAGCGCGTGGACCTCTCGCTCGACTCACGAGACGGGACGTACCTCGACGCGACCACACGATCTCACTGGAACGCACGTGGCGAGGCCCTCGACGGGCCGCTGGCGGGTCGGACGCTCGATCGGGTCGTCGCCTACGACGTGATGTGGTTCTCGTGGGTGGCGTTCTTCCCGCACACGGACGTCGTCGCGTGACGTTGAGGCCGTGAGGCAGTCGCTTCGTCAACGGCGGTACCGGTGGGCGGCGGCGCTCTCCGGCGCCGTCTACCTGCTCCTGTACCTGCTGGCGATCCAGGACATCAGGATCTCCCCGGGGCGTGACCTGCGCAGGTTCGTCGACATCCCCAGCGTGCAGGTCGTCCCAGGCTGGACCTCGCGCATGTTCGAGCAGATCGCGCCGTTCGCCTTCGAGCCAGTCGCAGCCGTCTATCCCCTCAACCACGTCACCATCCTCGTCGCCCCCATGAACATCGCGATGGGAACGCTGCTCGGCGCGCTCGTGGGTCTCAACGTGGCGGTCGCCTGGCATGTCGTCGCGACGGCACGCGCGTGCAGGACCACCGCGTTCGGTGGGATCCTCGGCGCCCTGCCCGCGTTCCTCGGCGGCTTCGTCTGCTGCGTCCCCGCGGTCGCCCTCGTCGTCGGCGCCCAGTTCGCCGTCTTCCTCGTCGCCGTGCGCAGCTGGTTCTTCCCCGCCGCGGTCACAGCCCTGCTGGCCGCTCTGTGGTGGAACACGCGACGCATGACCCGACTCGATCAACAGCCGCCGGCGAAGATGGGCAGCCGGACCGCCGCGTAACCGGCCCACCACCCGTGGCGCTCCGCACGGCGCGAGCGACGACGGGTGCACCGGCGATGGATGCCCGAGGTCGCGCTATTGCGCCGCGTCTCCGCCCGCGACGGGTTTCCGGTCCGCCGTGGACGGTGGTCAGGGTTCGCGGCTGCGTCGGGCTCGCGTGCGTGGCCCGCGGGACGGTGAGATGGGAGGGTGGCGGAGCACACGGGCGGCGATGTGAACGAGGATGTGGTGCAGCCGGCGTCGAGAGGCCAGCACCCCGTGCGATGGCCACGCCATCCGCTCCTACGCACCTGGACCGGCGTGATCCTCATAAGCTTCAGCGCCGTCTGGGTGCGGGCAGCCGACATCGAACCGGCGAGGTCGGCCTTCCTCCGCAATGCCTACGCGCTGCCGATCTTCGCTGCGCTCATCTGGTTGAGGCGCCGACGATCGGCGGGGGAGCGCCGGTCGCCAGGCGCCGGGATCGTGCCGTTCGCCGCCATCGCCGGTCTGTTCCTCGGCATGGACTTCATCGCCTGGCACAAGTCCATCGTGATCATCGGTGCCGGTCTCGGCACGATGCTGCCCAACGTCCAGGTCGTCTTCGTCAGCATCATCGCGATCTTCGCCTTCGACGAACGACCGCACGCCGCCTTCTGGGGCGCGCTGGTCCCGGTCCTGGCGGGGGTGTGGATCCTCGGCGTGGGCGGCGAACCCATCGCCGCGGGAGGCTCGATGCTTGTCGGCGTCGGGCTCGGCGTGCTGGCCGGGCTCTTCTACGCCGTCTACCTCGTCGTCCTGCGGCACGCGCGACTCCGTCGGCCGGCCGCCCGGTCGCTCGAGGTGATCGCTTCAGCGACCCTCGGCGCGGCGATCCTCACCGGCGTCTCCGCGTTGTTCCAGGGAGTTGCGGGACCGGCAGCGACCCCGGCGGACAACGGTTTGATGCTCGCCTACGCGTTCGGCAGCCAGGTCCTGGGCTGGCTGCTCATCACCTCCTCGCTCCATCTCCTGCCGGCGAGCATCACCGCGGTCGCTCTGCTCCTCCAGCCGGTGCTCGCCATGGTCTGGGGGGCAACGCTCCTCGACGAGCCGATCGGTGCGGTCGAGGTGGGTGGTGCGGCCACCCTCCTGCTCGGGGTCATCGCCGCCCACCGCGCGGTCGTGGTCGGACAGGGCCGCCAACGCGCCGCCATCCAGGACGAACCCGCAGGTTAGGTGCTCGCCTGCGGCCCCGGCCGCCGTCCCGAGCAGCGCGCCCTCGACCCTTACTGGGTCGCCTGAGGCGAAAGGATCACTCCGTCCCCGGTCGCAACGGATCTGCCTCCGGCCCGTCGTCGCGGCTGCCGAGACGTGAGAGGAGGTTCCGGAGATCGATGCCGGTGAGGTCGGATCCGATCTGGATGCCCTGTTCGACGTTGCTCGAGACCGTCCTCGCGAGCTGTGACGCACCGTCGGTCGAGATGACGGTCATACGGTCGACCGCGCTGAGCGGCTCGCTCGCCGCCCGGACGAGGTCCGGCAGGACGGCGGCGATGAGGTCGAGCGTCGCCGCGTCGCCGTAGAGCTTGAACGCGTCGGCGTTCTTGCGGCGTGCCTCGGCCTCCACCTCGCCCTTCGCGAGGATGGCCTCGGCTTCGGCACGCCCCTCCAGTTCGACCGCCTCCGCCATCCGGGCGCGCCGGGCCCTCTCGGCCTCGGCGTCGAGGATGGCGGCGTTCTTCCGCGCCTCGGCCTCCTGCTCGATGCGGTACCGCTCCGCGTCGGCGGGCTTCCTGACCTCGGCGTCCAGCTGGCGATCGCGGAGCCCGCCTCGCGTTCGGCGACGAGCTCCTGCTCCTGGATGACCTCACGGTTGCGGGCCGCCTCCCGCAGCGGACCGGCGGCTCCGGCCTGTGCCTGAGCCTCGTCCGTCTCCGCCTTGATCTCGGCCTTCTTGAGCTCGAGCTGGCGAGCTTGGATCGCGACCGCTTCCTCGGCCCGCAGCCGCTCCTCCTCGGCGGCCTGGTTGGCGCGCGCCTCGGCGATCTTGGCGGACTGCTCGACACGGGCCGCCTCCGGACGACCGAGGTCCGTCAGGTATTCGCCCTCGGCCTGGATGTCCTGCAGCTGGAACGTGTCGAGCGTCAGCCCCTGGTTGGTGAGGGACGTCTCAGCCTCCTCAGCGACGGCGGACGCGAACGTCGCCCGGTCCTTGATGATCTCTTCGATCGTCAGGCGACCCACGATGGCGCGAAGGCTGCCGGCCAGGACCTCGGTCGTGAACGTGTCCACCTCCGTCTGCTGGGTTAGGAAGCGCTGCGCCGCGGCCCGGATCGCGTCCTCGTTGCCGCCGACCTTCACGACGGCGACCCCGTCGAGGTCGCACTTGATGCCCTGGCTCGATACCGCTCCACGGATGCTCACGGAGATGCGCCGACTCGAGAGGTCCATGACGTGCAGACGCTGCACGAACGGGAGCACGAACACGCTCGCGCCCATCACGACCTTCTGGCCGCTCATGTCGTGCGAGATCTCGCCGGTCTCGGGGTTCTTGACCGGCGACCCCTTCCGCCCGGTGATGATGTACGCCTCGTTCGGCCCAGCCACCTTGATGCGCGAGACGATCAGGTAGGCGACGAGGATCAGGAGGGTGACGGCGCCGATGATCCCGATGACCAGCGGCGAGGAGAGGATGAAGTCGAGCATGGCGCCTCCGGTCAAGACTCGGGCGGGGGCGTGGCCCGCTCGACGAGCACGGCCGACGGCGACAGGACGGCGACGACGCGCACCTGTGTCCCCGCCGCCACCCGTGCGTCGGCCCGTGCGTTGTACTTGCGCTGCTCGCCGTGGTGGCGGAGCGTCACCTCACCGTAGCCCTCGTCGGGGATGGTCGTGATCACGGTGCCCTGCGAGCCCTCGAGCCCACGGGTCGAGACGGTCTCGTCGGTCGGCATGTTGATGAGCGTCCGCATCATCACGAGGGCCAGGCCGCCGACGACCAACCCGCTCGCGAGGCC
>JALYHG010000088.1 GCA_030776725.1 Actinomycetota bacterium | reverse complement strand
CAGGCCGGCGGTCGTGAAGGCGCCCGGCTCGGCGAGGCTCTCCGTGTCGCTGCCGACGAGGCCCGCCGGGCGGTGGGCTGATCGCCGGGCGTGTCCTGGGCGTCGACCTGGGCGACGTCCGCATCGGCCTGGCGCTCAGCGACCCGTCGGCGACGGTCGCCACGCCCCTGACCACGCTCGCCGTCGACGACGCCGACGACCTCGACACGATCGCGGCCTCGATCACCGAGGTCGCCCGCGACCGGCAGGCGGACACGGTGGTGGTCGGGCTCCCCCGTGCCCTGTCGGGCCGTGAGGGACGCCCCGCCCAACGTGCCCGTGCCGTCGCCGATCGGCTCCGCGAGCACGGCCTCGTGGTGGCGCTGTGGGACGAACGGTTCACGACCGTGGAGGCCGAACGCGCGATGCTCGCCCAGGACGCCAGCCGCCGGGAGCGACGCCAGGCCCTGGATCGGGTCGCGGCTACGCTCCTGCTCCAGGCCTACCTGGACCACGCCAGACGCGGCGAATGAGAGGGGCGACCGGATGGCGCTGAGCCGCGGTGCGAAGTGGGTGCTGGTCGTCCTGGTCGCGGGCGTGGCGGCCGTCGGCGGCGGTCTTGCGTACGTCGCGTGGAGCCTCGGCGGTGAGCCCGGCGAAGGACAACCGGTCTCGGTCGAGATCGCCGAAGGGTCGACCGCCGCCACCGTCGCGCAGGAACTCGAGGACAAGGACGTGGTCCGTTCGGCGTGGGCCTTCCGGTTGAAGGCCCGCAGCCGCGGTCTCGACCGTCAACTGCAGGCCGGCACGTACGACTTCGAAACCGGCATGAGCGTCGACCAGGTGATCGACCGGTTCCTCGCTGGACCGCGTACGCCGGCGTCGTTCCGGTTCACCATCCCCGAAGGGTGGACCGTGGACCAGATCCTGGCCAGGCTGGGCGAGGAGTCGCCGTTCAGCGTCGACGAGTACCGGACGGTCCTCGCCGATCGCCAGGTGTCCGTGCCGGACTGGGTCCCGCCCCTGCAAGATTTCCCGGCGGGCGTGCGCAGCCCCTACGAGGGTCTGTTGTTCCCCGAGACGTACGAGTTCTCCACGAAACGAGCGACCCCACAGGCGGTCCTGCAGCGCATGGTGGACGAGCTCGCCTCGGTGGTCGATTCCGTCCCGGACGAGTCGATCCAGGCGGCCGCGGCCCGCGGCTACGACCGCTACGAGGTGCTCGTCATCGCGAGCCTCATCGAAGAGGAGGTCAGGGTCGCGGAGGAACGCGCTCTCGTCTCAGGCGTCATCTACAACCGTCTGGAGGCGGGGCAACCGCTGCAGGTCGACGCTGCGAACATCTACGCGGTGGGGGAGCACACCGACCGGGTCGCCGGCGAGTACTTGACCGTCGATTCGCCGTACAACCTCTACCAGCGGGCCGGCCTGCCACCCACCCCGATCGCGTCGCCGGGCCGCGCCGCGATCGAAGCCGCCTTCTCGCCCGCGGACACCGACCACCTCTACTACGTGATCAAGGACGAGGAAGGCCGCCACGCCTTCGCCGAGACCTTCGAGGAACACAAGCGCAACAAGGCCGAGTACGAGAGGCTCCGCGACCGCCCACGACCCGGACCGACGGCGGCGACACCGAGCCCGGCCGGGTCGTGAACGCCCGCTGGCCGACGGCCTCCACCCGGCTCGTGGTCCTGCTCGGTTGGCCGGTCCGCCACTCGCTGTCGCCGGTGATGCATAACAGCGCGTTCCGTGAGCAGGGACTGGACCTCGTCTACGTCGTGCTGCCCACACCCCCGGACGCGCTCGCCACGGTCGTCGAGGCGCTCGGCGCTGTCGGAGCGATCGGCGCCAACGTCACCGTCCCGCACAAGGAGGAGGTCACCGGCCTGTGCGATCGGCTCACGGACGAAGCGCGTCTCGTCGGCGCCGTCAACACGCTGGTGTGGGGTCCCGAGGGGCTGGTCGGGGACAACACCGACGCGGTGGGCCTGGGAAGGGTCCTGCAGGAGGACTTCAACCTGCCACCCGGCGCCCCAACCGTGGTGCTCGGCACAGGCGGGGCAGCCCGTGCCTGCGTGGTGGCGTTGGGCCGCGTCGGGGTGCCGGTCACCGTCATCGGGCGGCGACGCGACGCCGCCGACGACCTGGCCGGGCTGGCGGAGCGGTGCGGGGCGCCGCAGGGGCGCGCCATCGGCCTGGACGAGGACACCTGGGTGGGCGAGGCCGTCGCGGAGTCGGTCCTGGCGATCAACGCCACCCCACTGGGGATGGCCGGTGAGCCCCTGCCCGACCCCTTCCACCAGCTCCGCGCGGACCAGATGGCGCTCGACCTGGTCTACCGACCCGCCGAGACGCCGTTCCTCGAGGCGGCGCGTGCGTCCGGGGCCGAGGCGCACCACGGCCTGGGGATGCTGGTCGCGCAGGCGGCGGCGAGCTACCGCCGGTGGACCGGGCAGGACGCCCCGATCGGGATCATGTCCGCGGCCGCTGTCGCGGAGCTGACCGTCCCGACCGGGCGCTGACCGGACGCTGACCAGGCGCTGAGCGGGCACAGAGACGAGGACTCGGTGCCGCTGCTCGGTGGAGGGGGCACGGTAGGCGTCACGGACCTCGGCAGCGCCTGACCAGCCGCCCCGCGCCGGCATGCCGGCGATTACCCTCTGCCTAGAGGGACGGGCGCTCGCCACGTCCGGGCGACCTCAAGTCGGTCTGCGATCGTGCCGACTTCTGGTGCGTGGGGGGCGCAGCGCTACGGCCACGCGCCACCCGCGACCGCGGGAGGCTGACCGAGGAGGGTCACCATGGCTGATTCCAAGGCACAGCGCCTCGCCGCGGCGCTGGACGACTTCATCCAGAGCTCCCCGGACGTCGAGGCAGCCGCTGTCGTGTCGTTCGACGGCCTGCCCATGGCCAGCGCGCTTCCCGCGGAGATGGAGGAGGACCGCCTCGGCGCCATGAGCGCCGCGTTGCTGTCGTTGGGCGAGCAGGCAGCGCTGGGTCTCGGTCGCGGCCAGCTCAACCAGATCTTCGTCGAGGGCGAGCAGGGCTTCGTGTTCCTGATGTCCGCCAAGGACCAGGCCGTGCTGACCGCGGTGGCGCGTCGCACGGCCAAGATCGGTTTCATGCTCTTCGAGATGCGGCGCGCAGCCGCCCGGGTCGGTGACGTGCTGCTGGAGGGCCGCGAGGGCGAGGACCCTTACGCCGCGGTCATCGCCGGTCCCGGCGCCCCGCAGAGCGAGCCCCCCGCTCAAGAAGCGGCGTGGCGATGACGACGACCCGACGGACGTCGGGTTAAGAGAGGATCTCGGTCGATGCTCGAGGGCACCCTCGACAGCTTCAGCCTGCCGGACATCTTCCAGCTGCTGGCGCTGACCAAGAAATCCGGTCGCCTCGACCTGAAGAGCGACCGTGGTCAGGGCAAAGTCTGGTTCAGAGACGGTCAGGTCTACTACGCGTTGGCCAGCGGCGGCCGGCTGGCGTTGGGCAAGCGGCTCGCCGCCGCCGGGCGGGTCACGGCTGAGCAGGTCCAGCAGGCCCTCGAGCAGCAGCGCGAGCTCGGCGGTCCGCGGCTCGGGACGATCCTCGTCGACCAGGGCGCGATCGACGATGCCACGCTCGAGACGTTCGTCCGCGAGCAGATCCAGGACGCGGTCTTCGACCTGATGCGCTGGAGCGACGGCCAGTTCGCGTTCGAGTCGGCGCTCGACCTCGACGAGCCGATCGGGCTGACCGTCACGGTCGAGAACCTGATCATGGAGGGTTCTCGGCGCCTGGAGGAGTGGGACGCCGTCCGGAAGAAGATCCCCGGCCTGGAGGCGGTCGTGGCGATGGCCCCTGCACCCGACGATGCGGGGGTCGAGGTCAACCTCAAGCCCGAGGAGTGGCGGCTGCTGACGATGGTCGACGGCCGGCGCACGGTCGGGGACCTCGTCGAGCTCAGCGGCAAGGGCGAGTTCGCCGTCTGCAAGCTGCTGTACGGGATGGTCGGCGCCGGTGTGCTCGAGGTGCGCGACGTCGACGTCCAGGGCCCCTCGTCGGTCGCGGCGATCTTGGACGAGGTCGAACTGATCCGCCAGCTCGAGGAGGGCGAACCAGTCAGCGAGCCGGCGCCCCAGCGCCGCCCTGCCGCCGCCCCGCGCGCGCCGGACGAGCCGCCG
>JALYHG010000087.1 GCA_030776725.1 Actinomycetota bacterium | reverse complement strand
GGCGTGCAGGGCCTGGATCAGGACGGTGGTCCTCAACGAGGGGGGCGGGAGAGCCGCGTTTTCCGTACCGTCGAGGCGAACCACGATGTTGACCAGGAAGGTCGTTCATTCGCTCCTGGTGCAGGATCTCTACCCGTCGCGGTAGGGGATCACTTTGATCGTCGAGCCGGCAGCGGTCGCCCGTTCATGCGCCACGCGGTGCGTTGCCGCTCCAGGTCTTCGGGGGCTTCTGCCGCTTGGTCATGACCAACACCTATTCAAACCAACGTTCGGATGCTACCAGGGGTATCATCCATACCGGAGAGCCGAGCGTGGGGATCGACTTGTCCAGCTAAGGCTCGTCCCAGCCGCCAGCTTCAGTCACCCCGGCCTCCTGATCAGTGAGCCACCACTCCATCCATCCGATGATCCGCTCCCCTCGGTCGATGACTTCTTCGATCGCCTCCACTTGAACGAAGCCCTCCGTTTCGGGGTCCAGCATCCCCACGGGGAAGTGATCGGCGCGAGCGCGCGCAGCGGCGTGTTCTGCTGATGACACAACACCAATTCGCGGGGTGAGGCTCGCCGAGTCCGTAACGCCGCGGCGCGCTCGAAACGTTGCGCCGCTTCGAGATTTTGTCACCGTCACGCTAAGCCGGTGCGTCCTGACGGTGAGATCGGCGAGGCGATTGTGGACACGTGCCAGACGGATGTCCAGAAGGTCCTTCTCGACCGCCTGTTCGAGTTCCGCGAGGGTCGTGAGGGTGACGTTACTCCCAGCGGCAGCCTCGTAGGCGCCTGATTGAAAACCTTGCTCGTTTAGGAGAAACCCTCGGTCGGCGCCTAGATCATTGACGATGGTCCGCAGCGTCAGGACCTTTTCCTTCGGTACCTTGGCATCCCAGTGCTTGCACTCGATGACCCATCGCGTGAAGCCGCCAAAGCGATCCGACAGGGCCCAAACATCGACCTCGTGACGAGTCCGCACGCCCTGAACATCGGCGTGGACCTCAACGGTCCAGCCGAGCTGCCGGAAGAAGTCGGCGACCCTTTCTTCATACTCCCGCCACGACACGGACGGGACGGTAACAGCGCCCGCACGAGCCTAGCAACGGCGGCGCAAGCGCAGGGGCCTCGTGCTCGACGGGAGGTCGCGCGGCGGTCAGGGATGTCTGTTCCTCGCAGCGGCCTGGGCGAACGCGGCCCAGTCCCGCGGAGTGGTGGAAGTGAGGGTGTGATCCCAGCATGCTGCCGGGCCGTTAGGCGGCGGGCAGCTACTCGCGGGATGCGAAAAGTGAAGGTTCGTCCCTGACGAACTTGCCGGATCCGACCCGGTGGCCCAGGCGCCGGCATGCAGCGCCGTGCCAACGCTTTGCTAACGCCCGCGACGCCACGTCCCGCGACGTCGCATAACCAGCCGTCACGAAGCCCCAGATCAGGCGCAACAGGACGGCACGGGGCGATGTCCGTTATCACCCGGGTCATCAAAGTCTGGTCCTGCGTCGTGAGGACGCCCCTGCATGATCAATAGGGGTGGCGTCAACACAGGTGCTTCATGAGCTCGACCTGCATAGGCTGGGTGGGGGTCACGATGGCGGACGCGACGCGTGGGGCGCAACGGGTGTCGGCCGAGGACGGCCCGGTCGTCGGGGTTGCGGCCGCCGGGTCGGGCCATGTCGACGGGGTGTGCGGACCGGTTGGGCTGCCGGTGGCGGTCTCGATCCTGGTGGGCCGGGAGCAGGAGCGGGCCGAGGTCGCTGAACTTGTGGCGGAGACGCGCCTGGTCACCCTGACCGGCTCGGGGGGCTGCGGGAAGACCCGGCTGGCCCTGGAGGTGGCACACGATATGGCACCCGGGTTCGAGCACGGGGCCTGTTGGGTGGAGCTGTCGGGGGTGGGCCGTCCCGGTTCGGTCGCCCAGGCGCTCGCGGATGCGGTCGGTCTCCGTGAGGAGCCCGGGCGAGCGCTGGTCGACACGTTGATCGCCAAGCTGCGTGTCCGCCACGGTCTGGTGGTTCTCGACAACTGTGAGCACGTGGTCGGGGCCTGCGCGACGCTGGTGGGCGAGCTGCTGCGGTCGTGCCCGCGCGTGACCGTGTTGGCGACCAGCCGTGAGCCGTTGGCGATCGACGGGGAAACGACCTGGCAGGTCCCCCCGCTGCGGGTGCCCGACCCGCAGGCGCGGTCGGCCGACACGGTCGTGGCGGCGGATGCGGTGGCCCTGTTCGAAACGCGGGCACGTCAGGTCCGGCCCGACTTTGTTGTCACCGATGACAACGCTGCTGCCCTGGGGGAGATCTGCCGACGTCTGGACGGGATCCCTCTTGCAGTCGAGCTCGCCGCAACGCGGATGCGGGTGCTCTCGCCGATGCAGATCGCCGCGGGGTTGTCGGACCGGTTCCGGCTGTTGACCGGCGGGGGCCGTCGCGCTCCGACGCGGCAACACACGTTGGAGGCGTCGGTGGAGTGGAGCTTCGGGCTGCTCTCAGACGCCGAACGGTTGGCGTTGGCACGCCTGTCGGTCTTCGCCGGCACCTTCGACATCGATGCCGCGGAGGCGGTCGTGGCCGGATCCGACATCGACGAGGCGCAGGTGCTCGACCTCGTCGGCGCGCTGGCCGACCGTTCGCTGCTGCAGGTCGGCGAGCACGACGGTCGGGCGCGCTACCGGCTGTTGGAGACGATCCGGTTGTTCGCACAGGAACGGCTGGCCGAGCTCGACGACCCCGCTCGCGTGCGTGACCGCCACCTGGACTTCTTCATCGGGCTGGCCAACCGGGCGCAGGCCGGGCTGGACGGCCCGGATGCCGCGGCGTGGAACGCACGGCTGGCTGCCGACCTGGCCGATCTGCGCGCCGCGATGGCGTGGGCGGTCGACTCGGGTCGTCCGGTGGCGGTGCTGGACATCGCCGAACCGACCCGGCGGTTCTGGTTTGACCGGAGCCGCTACTCGGAGATGGTGCGCTGGTTGCGGGCGGCCGTGGACTCCCCGGCAGCCACCGACACCGACCGGGCCCGAGGGCTTGCCACCGCGAGCCTGGTGATCGCCGGCAGTGGCCATACCGCGAGCGCGTACGGCTTCGCCGACCGGGCGGTCTCGGTGGCACGGGCCCTCGACGTCGACGACACCCTCGCCCTGGGTCTTGCCCTCCGCGCCTCCACAGGCCTTTGGTCAGGGCTGGCGACCAGCGACACGAGCACCGCCGACGCTGAGCAGGCGGTGGCGCTGGCCGCACGGCTCGAGGACGACGCCACCCGCATCCTCGTCCTAGCCTTCGCCGGCGTCACCGCCTGCGATGGACGCTCGCTCAGGGAGGGTGTGGAGCTGCTCGAGCAGACCGTGGCGGCTTGCGAAGACGCCGGGGTCAGCTTCACCCGCCCGACCGCACAAGCCCAGCTGGGGGCGTACCTGCTGTTCTCCGGCGAGTTCGACCGCGCCCGCGAACACACACAGCAGGGCCTCGCCTGGGCCCGGCGGATCGATCGACCCGGCTGGGAAGCCTACGCCTTGGCGGTGCTCGCCGCCGCTGACCTGTTCGTGGGTGACATCGACACCGCGGCAGAGCATGGAGCCGACGCCGAGGCGCTGCTGCGCGCACGAAGCCTGTCGCCGAACGTGTTTGAGTTGCTCATCGGCCGCTGGACGGTTCTCGTGGCGTACGGCTTGGGCGAAACCGACAAAGCCCGCCGGGCCGCCGAAGCGCTGCGTCGTGCCGCCCGAGAGCGGGGCACCCGGCTGGATGAGGCGTGGGCGATGTGGCTGCTCGGGCTGGTCGCCCTGGCCGAGCCGCGACCCGATGACGCCAGGGAGCACCTCGAAAAGTGCCGGCAGCTGTCGGTCGACCCGCGCTACCCGTTCACACTCGGGCGGGCGCTGGTCGGGCTCGCCGGTCTCGACGGCGACCCCGAGGACGCGTGGGAGCTGGCCCACGAGGGTCTCGAGGTGCTGGCCGACGCCGGGGACCGGCTTGGTGCGGTCGAGGCGTTGGAGGCCGTCGCCGTCCTGTGCGTAGCACGCGACCAACCCGACCAGGCGCTGCGGCTGCTCGCCGCCGCCGAGCGGTTCCACGACGACACCGGCATCGTCCGGCTCCCGGTGCAAGCCGAGCGGGCTGAGCGGCACACCGCTGCCGCCCGGGCGCAGCTCGACCCGGACGACGCCGAGGCGTACTGGGCCGAGGGGACACAGCTGTCCCTGGATGAGGCGGTCGCCTACGCGCGCCGCGGGAGGGGTGAGCGCGCACGTCCGCAGGTCGGCTGGGCGGCGCTGACCCCCACGGAGCGTGAGATCGTGCGGCTCGTCGCGGAGGGGCACACCAACGCCGAGATCGGCGAACGCGTGTTCGTCAGCATCCACACCGTCAAGAAGCACCTCTCCCACGTCTACGCCAAGGTCGGCCTCGACGGCCGCGCCGAGCTGGTCGCCGTGGCTGCCCGCCGCGACCTGTGACCCGCCGCGACGCCCGCCAGAGGTAGCCGGCGGGGTCGGGAGAAGTAGCCGACCGGCTGATGTTCTCGCTCGGGTGAGCCGCCACGGTTGCGGTATCGAGGCCATCGATCAGGAGCGACCACCATGACAGCTGACCGGATCCACCGGGCCGTCTCCGCCGACGGCACCGAGATCGCCGGACGAGTGCAGGGACAGGGGCCACCGCTGGTCCTGGTCCACAGCCCGGTTCACGACGGCGACATCGCCTGGGAGGCGCTTTTGCCCCACCTCACCGACCGGTTCACCTGCTACCTGCCAAGCCTCCGTGGTCGAGGATTGTCGGGCGACAACCCGGACCACTCGCCCCCACGTTCCCATTTCCAGGAGGACGTCAACGCGTTCGTCGACAGCGTCGGCGAACCGGTTTACCTGATGGGCTGGTCGGACGGCGGTTCGCTGGCGCTTGGTGCGGCCGTTCACAGTGACGCGGTGGCCGCCGTGGCCGCCTATGAACCCGCTGTGTGGACCTTGATGCGAGAAGACGACCTCGCCCGGTTCGGCGCCACGGTCGAGCAGTGGAGTGAGGCGACTGCCGACGGCCGGCTCCTCGACGCGGCCCACATCTTCCACCACTTCGTCTGCACCGACAACGAGTTCGCTGCCCTGGATGCGGACTACCTCG
>JALYHG010000086.1 GCA_030776725.1 Actinomycetota bacterium | reverse complement strand
CGGAGGCGTCAACATCGCTCGCGCTGTGGGTGGCGGTCGTGTGGAGGCGGTTATGCGAGCGCGCTTTCGGTGCCTGCGTCGTGGGCGAACACGCAGCTGATGCCAAGCTCACGCACTGTCGAGCGCACGTCGTCGAGGTTGTGGCGCTCCGTGAGACCAGGATGGCGAGGTCGGGGCGAAGCTCGCGGAGGCGCTCCGCGTCGAGGCGTTCGAGGACCATCGTATGCGTCGTCGCTGACCGTGACCTCGCTGCTCACGTCGCCTTCCCGGTCGCGTCGCATAGAGGCAGGCAGCCGCCCATCGTGCCGCGGGCGTCCCGAAGGACGGTGAGGCCGAGACAGCTCTCGGCCGCGAGCGGCAGGGATCGCGGTGGGAGAGGCGTGTTCCGCCTCCTCAGGGTGACGGTACGCATCGTCAACGCCGCTACAGGTCCCGATAACCGGCGTACGACGCCGGCTGCGCGACGTGCTTCAGGCGTCGAATACCAGACGTCAACGCGGCAGTTGCGGCAGAGAGCCGTATGAGCCCGGAGGCGATTTGCCGTAGAGGCAGCCGTTCGGGGATCCGCGCGAACTACCCCTAGGTCACTCCGCACCCAGGCGGGCCGTCGGCATCAGGCGAGGTCGAACCGGTCGAGGTTCATGAACTTGTCCCACGCGGCGACGAAGTCGTGCACGAACTTCTCCTCCGAGTCGTCGCCGCCGTAGACCTCCGCGATCGCTCGGAGCTGGGAGTTCGAGCCGAACACGAGGTCGACACGGGTGCCGGTCCACCTGACCTCGCCGGTCGCGCGGTCGCGACCCTCGAACACCTCATCACCCTCCGCGACCGGCTTCCACTCCGTGAGCAGGTTGACGAAGAAATCGTTGGTCAGCGTCCCCGGCCGGTCGGTGAGCACCCCGTACTTGGAGTCCCCGACGTTGGCGTCCAAGACGCGCAGACCGCCGACGAGCGCCGTCATCTCCGGTCCCGACAGCGTCAGCATGAACGCCTTGTCGAGCAGCAGGTGCTCGGTCGGGATCGGACCGTCCTTCTGGAGGTAGTTGCGGAACCCGTCGGCCATCGGCTCGAGGTAGCCGAACGACTCGACGTCGGTCTGCTCCTGGGTGGCGTCGGTCCGCCCCGGCGTGAAGGGGACCTCCAGGTCGTACCCGGCCTCCTCGGCTGCTGCCTCGACGGCGGCGCACCCGCCGAGCACGATCAGGTCCGCGAGCGAGACCCTCTTCCCGCCCGTCTGCGCGTCGTTGAACTCCTGCTGGATCTGCTCGAGGGTTGCCAGCACGCTCGACACGCCGGACCGGACGTTGACGTCCCAGTCGATCTGCGGCGAGAGGCGGATGCGCGCGCCGTTCGCACCGCCGCGCTTGTCGGTGTCGCGGTACGTCGACGCTGACGACCAGGCGGTGTTGACCAGCTGAGAGATGGACAGGCCCGAGTCGAGGATCCTCGCCTTGAGCGACGCGATGTCGTCGTCGTCGATGAGCTCGTGGTCGACCGCCGGGACCGGATCCTGCCAGAGCTGCTCCTCGTCGGGGACGAGCGGCCCGAGGTAGCGGATGCTCGGACCCATGTCCCGGTGGATGAGCTTGTACCAGGCCTTCGCGAAGGCGTCGGCGAGTTCGTCGGGGTCCTCGTGGAACCGCTCGGAGATCGGCCGGTACGCCGGGTCCTTGATGAGCGAGAGGTCGGTCGTGAGCATGACCGGCTTGTGTTTCTTCGACGGGTCGTGGGCGTCGGGGACGAGGTCCTCCTCGTCGACGTTGCGCGGTTCCCACTGCTTCGCGCCGGCGGCGCTCTCGGTCAGCTCGAAGTCGTCCTCGTACTTGAAGAGGATGTGGAAGAAGCCGTTGTCCCACCTCGTCGGGTTCGGCGTCCAGGCTCCTTCGAGCCCGCTCGTGACGGCCTCGGCGCCCTTGCCGCCCTTCCAGCCGAGGCCCTGCTCCTCGAGCCCGGCGGCCTCCGGCGCGGGGCCGACGGTCGCGGGGGTCGCACCGTGGGTCTTGCCGAACGTGTGGCCGCCGGCGATGAGCGCGACGGTCTCCTCGTCGTTCATCGCCATGCGACCGAACGTCACGCGGATGTCGTGCGCTGCCTTGAGGGGGTCCGGCTCACCGTTCGGCCCCTCCGGGTTGACGTAGATGAGACCCATCTGCGTGGCCGCGAGGGTGCCGAACAGCTCACGGTCGCCGACGTAGCGCTCGTCGCCGAGCCACTCGGCCTCCGGCCCCCAGAAGACGTCCTCCTCGGGCGCCCAGACGTCGCGGCGGCCGAAGCCGAAGCCGAAGGTTGGCAACCCCATGTGCTCGATCGCACGGTTGCCCGCGAAGATCAGGAGGTCCGCCCACGAGATCCGCCGGCCGTACTTCTTCTTGATCGGCCAGAGCAGGCGACGCGCCTTGTCGAGGTTGGCGTTGTCCGGCCAGCTGTTCAGGGGGGCGAACCGCTGTGAGCCGGACGCACCACCGCCGCGGCCGTCGCCGACCCGGTACGTACCCGCCGCGTGCCACGACATGCGGATGAACAGCGGGCCGTAGTGGCCGTAGTCGGCCGGCCACCAGTCCTGCGAGGTGGTCATCACCGCGTCGAGGTCCCGCGTCAGCTCGTCGACGTCGAGGCTCGCGAACGCCTCCGCGTAGTCGAAGTCCGGCCCCATCGGATCGGCCTTCGGGTGGTCCGGGTGGAGCAGCCGCAGGCTCACCTGGTGCGGCCACCACGTCTCGTTCGACGGCCCCGCACTCGACGTCCGGGCTCCCGAGAACGGGCACTGGCTCACGCGATCTGCCACGTCATGCTCCTCATGTCGTCACGTTGGGGGTGTCGCCAGCTCCCCAGGTTGAGGTCCGTCGCGGGTCGACCGTCGCTCCCCGGTGTCGGATATGTGCAGCGGGACGCGGACGCTAGAACAGTTCAAAGCTTGGAGCAAGCGGCGCCTTGGTATCCTCTGCATGGCGCCGAGGAGGTGACGAGCAGGTGACACCGCTGATCGACCGTCTGCGCCGGCGTGGGTGGCGGCTGACGGCCCAGCGACGCGTCATCGCCGAGGCGATGACGGGCGAGCACGTGCACATGGCGGCCGACGAGGTCCTCGAACGTGCCCGCGAGGCCCTGCCCGAGGTCAGCCTGGCCACCGTCTACAACACCCTCAACGAGCTGGTCAGCATCGGCGAGCTGCTCGAGATCACCCACGCCGACGGCCGCAAGCGCTACGACCCCAACGTCGCCGAGCGCCACCACCACCTCGTGTGCGTGGAGTGCGGGCGGATGCTCGACGTCCACGCCAACGACCCGAACCTGCCAGCCGACCAGCAACAGGGGTTCGAGGTCCTCGGCGTCGAGGTCACCTTCCGTGCGCGCTGCCCGGGGTGCGCCAACGCCGCCTGAGGAGCGCGGCGGCGCTGGAGACGGAGACGAGCACCGAGGCGCTGCCACGCGGACACGGTCCTGGCCGGAGCACTCCCCATGGAGGATCACGGGCTAGCCGTTACCCGGTTCCCGTCAGGCAGGCCGGGCGTTGTTGATCGTCTCAGCCGTCGCCGCGACACGCTTCTACGAGCTGGCCTCAGGCGCTTGTTCGTCGCCCGGTTCCCACTTCGGCGACGAGCGACAGCTCCCCTCCCACGTCCAGCACCGGGGCTGGCGTTATGGCGAAACCATGTCGCGGCTCAGTCGGTCCAGGTGACCGCGCCGACGCCGTAACGCTCGGTGGGGGTGCCATCTTCTGCGACGTCGAACTCCTCGTCACTGTCGTCATCGACAAAGACCACCACGGTCGCGCAGTCGGCGTCATCGGCCCGCATGGTCAGCCGAACGTGTGGCGGTTCGTCGCGTGTGTGAAGAGCGGTCGGCCACTCGTCGTCGACGTTCTCGTAGCGCTCACCGTTGACGGTGTCGAGGCGTGCCGCGCCAGTGTCGGAATCGCCCATGTGGTCGGCGTGCCCATCGCCGTCCTCGTCGACGAACGACAGGGGGCCGGGCTGGGTGGCGTCCACGTCGTCGCACGGAGTCCAGGCGAAGCCCAGTAGTCGCGGCGGGCGGCCGTCCTCGTCGGCGATGACGGTGAACGAAGCCTCCGAGCCCGCCGAGACCCGTTGCGGCTCCTGTGGCGAGACGACCAGTGTGCGGCGTGCGTCCTCGCCGGTTGATCCGGTCGGTGGCGTGGCGGTCTCGGTCACGGTCTCAGTCACCGTGATGGTCGGGGCGGTCGGACTCGCACCGGGTTCCGTCTCCTCCGTGGTGGCGCACGCCACCGCGGCGACGGCGGCGGCGACGGCCAGGATCGTCGACAGGCGCAGCATGGTGACTCCCGTTGCGACACGGTGGTGGATGCCGTCACCCACCATGGGACGGCAGGGGCAACCGCACATGGTCGCGGCTCCACCATCCGGACGGTGCCGCGACCGACGGTGACTGACGGCAGGGATCCGTCGCGCCGAGACGTTGCCAGCGTCCCACCCCCACGTGTCGGTGATGAACCACGCCCCACACGACCAAGCGGCGGTCCGAACAGCCATGGTCGCCTAGTCACGCTGAGGGCCACCCCGTGACTCGTTCGAGCGATTGTCGCGTCGACGACAGCGAAGTTCTCAAGGATCCCATCCGCGGTCGACGAGAAGGTGCATGCGAGATCTTCGAGCGGGCCCTCCCGATAGGGCTCCGCACCTGCCGATCCGAACGGAAACAACGTGCGCCGACCACTCTTGGCCGCTCTCGTCGTCGGAGCCCTGGCGGCACCGATGACGGCGACGCAGGCAGCGACCGCGAACAACCCGTTCGCCGGCCAGAGCTTCTTCGTCGACCCGAGTTCCAACGCCGCGAAGGAGGTTTCCGCCGACCCGGACAACGCCACCATCTGGAGCCGCATCGCTGACCACGCGCAAGCGGATTGGTTCGGAGACTGGTACTCCACCAGCACCGTCGCGAACAGCGTCGCTGACCGCATCAGGACGATCCAAGCAGCGGGTTCGCTCCCGGTGTTCGTCGTGTACGCCGTACCGCAGCGCGACTGCGGCGGGTACTCGTCGGGCGGCACCAACACGCCGGACGACTACAAGGGCTGGCTCGACCAGTTCGCCTCCGGACTCGGGCAGGCGAAAGCGGTCGTGGTGCTCGAACCCGACGCGCTGCCGATGCTGGACTGCTTGACCGGCCAGGACCAGCAGACCCGTCTGGGACTGCTGAACTGGGGGGTCGATCGCCTCAACTCGCAGGGCAACGTCTCGGTCTACCTCGACGCCGGCCACTCCCGCTGGCACTCCGACGCCACCATGGCGCAGCGACTGGCGGATGCCGGTGTGGCCAAGGCGCGTGGCTTCTCGCTGAACGTGTCGAACTTCCACTGGACCGCGGATGAGGTCGCCTACGGCAAGACCATCTCCGACAGGATCGGTGGCAAGCCGTTCGTGGTGGACACCTCCCGCAACGGTCTGGGCCCCTCCGCAGACCCCAACGACCCAGAGCCGTGGTGCAACCCGCCCGACCGTGCCCTCGGCACCCCGTCGACCGCGGAGACGGGCGACCCGAGGGTGGACGCGTTGTTCTGGATCAAGCGTCCCGGCGAATCCGACGGGACGTGCAAGGGTGGACCGCCAGCCGGAGCATGGTGGAAGGACTACGCCTTCGGTCTCGCTGACCGAGCCCCGTGGGCATCAGATGCCACCGCGCCCACCGAACCGGTCGACGAGGACGCGACGGCCGACCCTGCGCCCACCGCCCCGTCTCTCACCGTGTCGCAGATCGAGTACAGCACGAACGGTGGCAAGCACAACGACCGCCACCTGAACGTCTCGGTCGCGGTGACCGACGCAACCAACCCCGTGCCGGACGCGACCGTCACCGTCGACGTCTACCGCAACGCCGTTCTGCAGTTCCGCCAGACCTCGACGACGGGCGCCGACGGGACCGTGACGTTCGGCTACAACAACCACCGCAACGGCTGTTACACGACCGACGTGACGCTCATCCAGGCGGCCGAACTGTCCATCACCGATCCCGAGGAACCGGCCAACTCCTACGCCAAGGGCACGACCTGCCCGGCGTAGCCAACTGCTCCTGCCCGTCTCGCGGGATGCCGCCGTGCCGCCAGGAACGCGGGCAGCGCGTCAGTCGTTCAGACGCTGCCGTAGCTCGTCTCCTGTGAGCATGCCGTCGCGCGCCCCGTCGACCTCCACGGAGAAGGCGGCCGCCGCCACGCCGAGCCGGACAGCCTCGAGCAGTGGCCGCTCCTCAGCCAGGGCGGCGGCGAACACCCCGTTGAAGGTGTCACCCGCCCCGGTCGTGTCGCGCGCCACCACCTCGGGCGGGCTGATCGTCGTGACCTCGTCCCCGGCGACGACCAGCGCCCCGTCCGCACCCAACGTCACCACCACGGGGGCGCCCGTCACCTCCTGCGCCAGTCGCCGCGCCGCATCCTGCGGTTCGCCCTCACCGGCGATCACCCCGAGCTCACCGCGGTTCGGGGTCACGATCGCCCCGGAGCCGCGGAAGACGTCCGCCAGTTGTCGGCCGGGAGCGGGGTTGACCACGACCTGCCAGCCGGCGGATCGGCCCGCTTCGAGCGTCCGCACGACGGCGGCATCGGGGACCTCGAACACCGTGAGGATCACGCCCGGCGCCGGCAGCGCTGCGAGCACGTCGTCCAGGTCGCTGGCCTCGACCCGCATGTTCGCGCCGGATGCGACGGCGATCTGGTTGTCGCCCGCGCGGTCCACCATCACCAACGCGACGCCGGTGCTGGCGTCCGGGAGCCGTGCCACCCGCTCCGTCGAGACCTCGTCGGCGGCGAGTGCCGCGACGGCACCCTCACCGAGGTCGTCGTCACCCACGGCTCCCAACAGGTGCACGTCCGCCCCGTAGCGCGCCGCGGCGACGGCCTGGTTGGCGCCCTTCCCACCCCAGTGGCGCGCGAAGCGGCCACCCGCGACGGTCTCGCCGGGCCGCGGAAGGTGTTCGGTGACCACGACGAAGTCGACGTTGATCGACCCGACGACGACCACGCTACCCATAGGTGCGGACCGTCTCGACGAACAGGTCGAAGAACCGGGCGGTGTCGAGCCGCAGGCCGACCTCCGCGTTCGACGGCGGATACCTGTCCGGCTCGACCCCCGCACCGGCGAGCCTGCTGGTCGCCTCGGCCGTGTCGGCGTCGCGGACCGGCTGACGACGCGTTCCCTCGGCGTCATCCGCAACCGGTCGGGAGTCGCACACGGTCATGCCGCGCGTCAGCTCACCGTGCAGCTCCACGTCGACGTGCATCGGCCGCGCTTCGATCAAGCTGGGGTCGATCATCCAGGCGACCGCGCATGGGTCGTGGAGGGGTGCTCCTGCCAGGCCCGTCCGGGCGCTCGCTCTCGCGCTGTAGAAGCTCAGCAGGTCGACGCAGATCTCGCCTACGCGGGTCCCCGTGGCGCGCAGGCGGTCGAGTTCCTGGGGCCCCACGATGGCCTGGTGGGTGAGGTCGAGCCCCGCCATCCGGATCGGGACGCCGCTGCGGAGCACCAGCCGCGCCGCCTCCGGGTCGGCCCAGATGTTGAACTCGGCGGCCGGGGTCACGTTGCCGCCCGTGACCGCCCCGCCCATCAGCGTGATCTGCTCCAGACGCCCCGCGAGGGCGGGGTCGAGTTGCAGGGCGGCGGCGACGTTGGTCAGCGGCCCGGTCGCCACGAGCGTGAGCGGCTCATGCTCGACGGCGGCCTCTCGGAGGAAGTCGACGGCGTGTCGCGGCCGAGGTCCGATCGCCGGCTCAGGTAGCTGGGCGCCGTCGAGGCCCGTCTCCCCATGGACCTCGGCGGCATGGTGGGCTTCACCGACGAACGGACGGGCCGCGCCGGGGTGGACCGGGATGTGCTCGAGGCTCGCCAGCGTGAGGATCTTCAGCGCGTTGCGGGTCACCTTGTCCAACGATTGGTTGCCGTGCACCGTCGTGATGCCGACCACGTCGAGGTGGCGGGCGGCCAGCAGGATCGCCATGGCGTCGTCCTGGCCAGGGTCGCAGTCGAGGACGATGGTTGGCCGTGGACTCATCGCCTGGCTCCGCACCGATCGCCACCGGGAGGCGGCAAGCTTACGAGGGTCTGCGGAGGCGCGACCGCGGACCCCCAACCTGGCCGTGTCAGTAGTGGTAAGGGAACGGGCTCCAGTCGGGCGGGCGCTTCTCGAGGAACGCGTCGCGCCCCTCCTGCGCCTCGTCGGTCATGTACAGCAGGCGCGTCGCTTCCCCGGCGAACAGCTGCTGGCCGACGAACCCGTCGTCGACGACGTTGAGCGCGAACTTCAGCATCCGCGTGGCGGTGGGCGACTTCGCACAGACCTTACGGGCCCAGGTCAGGCCAACGCGCTCGAGATCGGCGCGCGGCACGACGGTGTTGACCATCCCCATGCGGTGAGCGTCGTGCGCGGAGTACTCGTCACCGAGGAAGAAGATCTCGCGGGCGAACTTCTGCCCGACCTGGCGGGCCAGGTAGGCCGACCCGAAGCCGCCGTCGAAGCTCGCGACGTCGAGGTCGGTCTGTTTGAAGCGGGCGTCGTCGCTCGCGATCGTGAGGTCGCAGACGACGTGGAGGCTGTGGCCTCCGCCGGCCGCCCAGCCGGCAACCAGGCAGATCACGACCTTGGGCATGAAGCGGATCAGGCGCTGCACCTCGAGGATGTGCAGACGGCCGGTCCGAGCGGCGTCGACCGTCTCGGCGGTCTCACCGGCTGCGTAGCGGTACCCGTCGCGTCCGCGGATGCGCTGGTCACCACCCGAGCAGAACGCCCACCCACCGTCTCGCGGCGACGGTCCGTTCCCGGTCAGCAGCACGCACCCCACGTCCGACGACTGCCGGGCGTGGTCGAGCGCCGTGTGCAGCTCATCGACCGTGTGGGGGCGGAAGGCGTTGCGGACCTCGGGCCGGTCGAGAGCGATACGGACCGCCCCGACGTCCCGCGCCCGGTGGTAGGTGATGTCGGTGAACGCGAAGCCGTCGATCTCCTCCCAGGCGTCGGCGTCGAATATCTCGGAGACCACCACCTGCTCCTCCCGCGGTGACGCCCGAGCGTAGGGAGCCGGGCGGGTCGCGCGCTGCGCCGGCCAGATCGGCCATGCTGGACCGGCGCCCACGTCGTGATGGATCCGATCGCGGCGTTGGGTCGGATGGGGCCACCGGATCAGACGCAGTTGAACGAGATGCAGTTGAACGCATGGGATGACCACCTGCTGCGCCGTGTGCAACGCACCTTCGTGACCGCGGAGACACCACAACAGCAACCGTTCGGTGAGTACGCGGGACGTTGGCTGGCGACGACGCTGCCGTCGACGACGGACGCGGTCGTGTCCGCGGTGCTCCGCGGCGCCGGGGTGTGGCGCGGCAAGCGCTTCCTCGACGGCCGCGGAGCGAACATCGTCGCAGCCCGTGCCGTTCCGCTGTTGCGGGCGATCACCGACCAGGTCCAGACCCGCGGTGCGCACGCGGAGGCGGCACCGTTCGAGATCCGCCGAGGCCCGACGATCCACGGGGTCGGTGACGCCTGGCTGCTGGACTACGACGTGGCGGTCAACCGCTGGCCGCTCCGCCAGTTGCGCGACGAGGTCCGCGCGACCCGAGACGGGCGGCTGATCGGCCGTGCGACGCTCGAGCTGGTCGGACGCCGGGGCGTGCTCGGCTACTTCCTGCTGCGGTCGGTTGATCGGTCGCGTGTCGCACGGCCGGCACACCCTGGGTGACGTGCGGTCACACCCCCTCGTGGACGGCCTCCCCGCGGTGAAGCCGCAGCGCGATGTCGTAGGTCTGCTTGGTCGAGCGCACCGTCGGCCACTGCGCGGCGAGGAACCGGGCCACGCCGATCAGGACGTGTCCGGCCTCGGGGCGGCCCGCGAACCGGCGGTGCTGGCGCACGCCGGCCTCGAACATCTGGTAGTCGTGGAAGCCGGCGTCTTCCCGGAGCAGCGCACGCCCCAGCACACAGATCAGCTCCCGGGAACCGCCGACCGCCACAACATCCGCGACCACCTGCCCGGCCTCGTTGACCGCCCCGTGCGTGTCGAACAGCTCCAGCAGCTCGCCCGCATCACGGTCGAGTCCCGACGGTTGGGGGATCGGCCGCTTGGGGACGTTCAGGAACCGTTCGAGGTGCACCGCCATCGCCGCGTCGAAGATCCCCCGGGCCAGGAGCGACGACGGTGCCCGGGCCATGGCCGCGTCGACGGCGTTGGCGTAGGTGAACGTGTGGTGGACGGTGTCCCAGTCCCCGTGTTCGTTCGACGTCGGGAAGTGCACCGGCCTGCGCGCAGCCGAGTAGGCCACCGCCGCGGCAAGCTCTCCGAGCGGAACGCCAGCACGCAGCAGGTCTCGCATGGCGTCCAGGATGTCGGCGGGTGGCTGATCGAGGATGACCTCCGCCAGCTCACGGTGACCGTCCCAGCGCTCACGCTGCTGCGGCGCCGCCTCGACGAGCCCGTCGAGCTCCTCGTACACGCCGTCCAGCAGCGCCGGGATGTCGACCGGGTGACGCCACGCGGCAGTCTCCTCCATCCGGGTCGCCCCGACCAGGGCCGGGATCAGCGCAGGCAGGATCTCGTCGGCGTGCTCCCAGCCGATGTGGTCCAGCAGCTCGAACGCTTTGTTGGCGAAGTCGAGGGTGTGGCCGACATCGAGGAAGCGGTGATCGGTGCAGGCAGCGAAGACCATGTGCGCGACCGTGGCCGCAGGCAGATCGGCACGGATGGCGGTCTTCAGGGTCCGCTCCGCGGCGCTGGCCGACCGCAGCTCGACGAAGCGGCGGAACCAGTCGGTGAGGCGTCGCGGGCTCACCTCGCTGGTCGCGAGCGGCTCCAGATCGAAGCTGGGCGGCTCTGCGGCGGTGCTCCGGGCGACGCGCAGCACACCGTGGTAGGCGGCGCAGGCCCGATCCGCGGCGTCCAGGGCCGGTGCCACGTTGGCCATGCAGGTCAGGATCGACAGGCCCGCACTCCACCCCCGGTCGCGGTTGCGGACGCCGAACAGCGCCGCGTCCCGGACGGCCTCGTCGGTGGCGCCCTGGTCGGCGAGACCGATCAGGCTCTTGGCGATCACCAGGCGGATGTTGTGCTGGAGCCCCTCGCGCAGCTTGCGCAGTCGGTACGCGCGCCAGTCGCGACCCAGCGGTTCGGTGCCCACCAGCACCCGCCCGTCACGGACCTCGACCGGGAAGGACAGCGCATCGTCGGCCCACGGGTCGAACGTGCAGCCGCTGGCCAGGTCGAAGCGTGCGTGATGCCAGTGGCAGGTCAACGTCCCGTCCGCGACGGTGCCTCGATCGAGTGGGAAACCCATGTGCGGGCAGCGGTTGTCGAGCGCGACGACCCGTCCCGCCTCGGCCACGACGAGGACCCGGTAGCGGCCGGCGGTCCCCACGAGGTGGCCGTTGGCGTCCAGATCCTCGACGCTACCCACATCGACCGTGGTGGCGGGCCGGGCAGCGTCCGTTATGGCGGGTGTGGCAGCGTCCATCGAGGGCTCCCGTCCGGCGCTGCCTATCCCACCACGCGTGGTGATGTGACGCATCTTCTGAGCGGGGACCGCGCGACCGGCCGGCGCGTCGCCGCCGGCCGGCCGGGTCGCACGGGATGCCACCCGCGTCATCCTCTGAGACCATGGTCACATGGCTTCCAACGACAAAGAGCTCGCTGCCGTGGTCTTCGACGTCGACGGCACCCTCGTCGAGAGCGAGCGCCACGGCCACCGCGTGGCGTTCAACACCGCCTTCGACGAGCTCGACATGCCCGACCGGTGGGACGAGGAGACCTACGGACGGTTGCTGGAGGTATCGGGTGGCGAACGGCGGCTACGCCACTACCTGAGCGAGCAGGGCCACCCAGACGACCGCGCCGCCCAGCTCGCCAGCCAGCTGCATGAGATCAAGACACGCCGGTTCCGCGAGCTGGCCGAGGCGGGCGAGATCCCCGAGCGCCCGGGCGCGACCCGCCTGTTGGACGAGCTCGCCGACGCGGGGATCCCGGTCGCCGTGGCCACCACCGGGACACGCGCGTGGGTGGACCCGTTGCTGGACAAACTCTTCGGTCTGGAACGCTTCGCGGTGATCCTGACCGGGACGGAGGTCGAGGACCGCAAGCCGGACCCGGAGGTCTTCGTCGAGACGGTCTCGGCGCTGGATGTGCCGCCGGAGCGGAGCGTGGCGGTGGAGGACTCCGAGAACGGCGTCGTCGCGGCCCGCGCTGCCGGCCTGCCCTGCGTGGTGATCGTCAACGACTACACCCGCGAGCAGGACTTCGAGGGGGCCGCACTCGTCGTCGACGGCTTCGGCGCACCGGGGCGGTGTGAGGTCCTGGCGGGACCGCAGGATCTCCTGGAAGACGGCGTCGTGACGCTACGCACGCTCCGGGCGGTGGCCGCCAGACACGGCAACCAGTGAGACGGCCGACGCGGCACCCGACCGCGCCACGCACCAGAGAGGACACGACGTGACGACGACCCCCCGAGACGACCGGACTGCGCTGGTGACCGGCGGCACCGGCTTCCTCGGGAGCCACCTCGTCGCTGAGCTGCTGGCACGCGGCTGGCGCGTGCGGACCTGCGGTCGGCGCACCAGGCCCCCCGGGGTGCCGCGCGCTGCTGAGTACGTCTGCGCGGAGCTCGGCGGCGACGCCCCGCTGGACTCCGTCGTCCGCGACGTCACGCACGTTTTCCACCTGGCGGGGTTGTCCAGTTCGATCGCGACCGACGAGGAGATGCGCCGCGCCAACGTCGATGGCACCCGCCAGCTACTGGAGGCCGCTGCGGGGGCGGGCGTCGAGCGGGTGGTGCACGTCAGTACCTCGTCGGTGTACGGCAGCAGTGTCCAGCTGCCCCTGCCTGTCCCCGAGGACGCCGAGAAGCATCCCAGTCCGGGGTACGGCCAGACCAAGTGGGAGGGCGAGAAGGTCGCGTTCGCGATCGCCGAGGACCAGGGGCTGCCGGTCGCGGTGCTCCGGCCCACGACCGTGTACGGGCCCGGGGCGGTGAAGCTGCTGGCCAGCACCGTCCTGGACGCGGCCATCGAACGTTTCGCCGGGCTGGACACGTTCGCCGTCGACAGCGACGAGATCGAGCTGCGCATGGTCCACATCGACGACCTGGTCGGCGCCTGCCTGCACCTCGCCGAGCACCCCACGGCAGCGACCGCGGCCTACAACCTGGCCGGTAGCTACCCGACCAACCACCAGGTCGGTGAGGTGATCGCCGAGGAGCTGGGGATGAAGCTGGACCTGACCGACGATCCCGAACGGGGGCTGGCCTACGCGGACCGCGCTGCCGCGCACGAGCGCATGCTGGAGCGCGGCATGACCGACGGGATCATGCTCAAGGAGGAACGCGTCCGTTTCCTGAAGAAGTCGAACCGCAACAACCGGTTGAGCCTGGAAGCGCTGGCCGCAACCGGGTTCGAACCCCAGGTGACCGACGTCCCCACGTCGGTCGCGTCCGCCGTCCGCTGGTACCGCGACGTGCGCTGGATCATCTGAGACCGCGCCGACGCCTCGCCGTCGACCGCTCGGGGGCGTGGGCCGCTGCGTCCTCGGCCCGGCCGCGAGACTAGGCTGCGGCCCCCGGCAGGCGGGAGCCGGCCGGTGACCTCGTCGCTAGCCAGGGGTCGGCCGTGCCTGCTCTCACGCCGCTCGGGGGCCACGACCTCCTGGTGCTGTGGGTCCAGTTCGTCGTCCTGCTGACCGTCGCGCGGGGACTCGGCTACCTCGTGCGGCTCCTGGACCAGCCGGCCGTGGTCGGCGAGCTCGGGGCGGGTCTGGTGTTGGGACCGTCCATCCTCGGCCGCCTCGCCCCGGATGTCGCCGCGTGGCTGTTCCCGGCCAGTGGCTTCCAGAGCGGGCCGATCCTGGCGCTGGCCTGGTTCGGGGCGATCCTGCTGCTGGTCACCACCGGATTCGACACCGATCTCGGACTGGTCCGCCGGCTGGCCCGCACGGCCGCGCTCGTCCCGATCGGCAGCCTCGTCGTGCCGCTGGCTGTCGGGGTCGCGGCCGGGACGCTTATGCCGGTGGTGTTCTTCGGGGAACGTGCCGACCGGACCGTGTTCGCAGCGTTCATGGGACTGGCGCTGTCGATGTCGGCGCTCCCGGTCGTCGCCCGGATCCTCAAGGACATGGGACTGCTCCGGCGCGACGTGGGGCAGGTGACCATCTTCGCGGCCATGGCCGACGACATCGTCGGTTGGCTCGCACTCGGTGTGCTGACCGGGGCGGTGGCCGGACGTGGTTTCGCTCCCGGCGCACTGGCCACGACGGTCGTGGTGCTCCTCGTCTTCGTGGTGTTCCTGTTCACGGTCGGGCAGCGGCTCACCGACGCGGCGCTCCGCTTGTCACTGCAACTCACCGACGGCATCGCCGGAGCCCTGACCGTGACCCTGCTGGTCGCGCTGGCCGCAGCGGCGATCACGCAGGCGGCCGGTGTCGAAGCGGTGGTCGGCGCGTTCCTCGCCGGGATCATCCTGGGCCGCTCCCGTTACCGCAAAGCGGAGGTGCTTCAGGCGGTCGAGCTGATGAGCACCGCCGTGTTCGCCCCGCTGTTCTTCGCCACCGCCGGGCTGTACGTCGACGTGGGCACGTTGGCGGAACCGGTCACCGCCGTGTGGGCCGCGGTGGTGTTCGTGATCGCGACCGGGTCGAAGCTGGTCGGCACCTACCTCGGCGCCCGTGCCGGGGGCGCCACCCCCATGGCTGGCGCGGCGATGGGGATCGCGCTCAACGCCCGCGGGGCGCTGGGGATCATCCTGGCCACGGTGGCGCTGAGCATCGGGGTGTTCAACCAGCGCAGCTACACCGTGACGGTGCTGATGGCGCTGCTCACGTCGATGATGGTCCCGCCCCTACTGCGGCGGATCCTCAACCGGATCTCCACCGGGCCTGAGGAGGCCCAACGCCTGCAGCGCGAGGCGTTGCTGAGCGAGAGCGTCGTGGCGGGTGTCGACAGCGCACTGCTCCCCACCCGCGGCGGCCGCAACTCCGAGCTCGCCGCCCGGGTCCTGGACCTGGTCTTGAAGCCGGAGGCGTCGGTCACGGTCATGACCGTGGACACGCGCGTGATCGCGGTGGGACCGGCCTCGGACGCGGCCGAACGGATCGCCCGGAAACTGGCGGGACGGCCGATCGAACGCCGCCGCCGGCCCGCGGTCGACGCGGCGGCTGCGATCCTGAAGGAAGCCGGGTTCGCCTACGGCCTGGTCGCGGTCGGCGCCACCGAAGATCTGCGGACCACCCACCGTCTATCGCCGGTGATCCACGCGATCCTCGCCGGCAGTCCGGTCCCGGTCTTGCTGGTCCGGGCCGGTCGCGGAGGCGCCCGCTTCCGACGCCTGTTGGTCCCCGCCACCGGGACACGGATCGGTCGCGGGGCCGAGGAGGTCGCCTACACCCTGGCCGCCCGCACCGGCGCCGAGGTGGATGTCGTGCACGTCATCAGCCGCGCCGACCGGATGGCGCTGGCGGCGTGGCAAGGGCAGCCAGCCTTCCAGCTCGAACGAGACGGGTTACTGGCCCGCTCGCTGGAGCTGGCGGCCACGTTCGGGCGGTCGGCGACCGGCTTCACTCGGTTGGGTGCAGCCACCGCCGAGACGCTGCTCACCACGGCGGCCGAGCGGCTCGTCGACACGATCGTCCTGGGCGCCAGCGCCCGGGCGCTGGAGGACCAGGCTTTCCTCGGACACGGCACCGAGTACCTGCTCGAGCACGCCGACCAGACCCTGATCCTGGTGGTGTTCCCGGAGACGTGGTAGCGGCGGCCTCGCGCCGGCGACAGCGGCCGAGGACGCTGGCCGCGTCACCCGTGACGACGTGGCGGTCCACGGTGCCCTCCTCGCCGTATCCTTGCGGTCATGGCGATCAGTGTCGTCCTCGCCGAGGACAGCTACCTGGTCCGTGAGGGCGTCCGCCTGCTCATGGAGCAGCAACCCGACCTCGAGCTCGTCGAGGCCTGCGAGGACCTCGACTCGCTCATGACCGCCGTCGCCCAACACCAGCCCGACGTCGTCCTGACCGACATCCGCATGCCGCCGACCGGGACCGACGAGGGCATCCGCGCCGCCGAGGAGCTGCGCACATCGCACCCCCACGTGGGGGTCGTGGTCTTGAGCCAGTACGCCGAGCCCAGCTACGCCCTGGCACTGTTCGAGCGCGGTTCGGCGGGGCGTGCCTACCTCCTCAAGGAGCGCGTCTCGGACGTCGAGCAGCTCCTGCACGCCGTCCGTGAGGTCGCATCCGGCGGGTCGGTGATCGACCCGAAGGTCGTCGAGGAGCTCGTGGCGGCTCGCACCCGCAGCGGCGGCACGCTCCTGGACCGGCTCACCCCCCGCGAGAAGGAGGTCCTGGCCGAGATCGCGCAGGGCAAGAACAACGCCGCGATCGCCGCGTCGCTGTTCCTGACGGAGCGTGCGGTCGAGAAGCACATCAACTCGATCTTCTCCAAGCTCGGCCTGACCGAGGAGCCCAACACCCACCGGCGCGTTCGGGCGGTGCTCCTCTTCCTCGCCGAGCATCAGCGCTGACTCCGGGGGGGTGCTGGCCACACCACACTTCACGTACCAGCCGGCTGTCGCCCCGCTGCCCGCACAGGGAGGATGAGGTGTGATGGGAGAGCCGACCGTGCGCGTACTGATCGTCGATGACCAGGAGCCGTTCCGCGACGCGGCACGGATGGTCGTTGAGCTGACCGACGGGTTCGAGGTCGTGGGGGAGGCCGAGACCGGTGAGGATTCGGTCACCTTGGCCGGTGAACTCGCCCCGGACCTCGTCCTCATGGACGTCAACCTCCCCGGCATCGACGGGTTGGAAGCCACCCGACGCATCCTCGCACTGCAGGGCGGAACACGGGTCCTGATGCTGTCGACGTACGAGCCCCAGGAGTACGCCCCACGCGCCGCGGAGGCGGGGGCGATCGCCTACATCCCCAAGTCCCAGTTCGGTCCGAACACGCTCACCGAGGCATGGGAGGCTGCGACCGCGGCGTGACGGGGTCGCCCCCGACCGGCAGCTGCCCGGTGACGTGGCATCCCCGGCCGGGCTCCGTCCAGATCGTGAGCATGCCGCCGAGGGCCTCGACCCGGTCGACCATGTTCTGCAGCCCCGTGCCGGGCGGGCACGTCGACGGGTCGAAGCCGGGCCCATCGTCGGTCACCGAGAACGTCAACCAACCCGCCTCTGCCCCGAGGCGGACCGTTACCGCCACGCCGGCCGCATGCTTGGTGGCGTTCTGGATCGCTTCGAGGCAGCAGAAGTAGGCGGCGACCTCCACCTCGGCGGGGAAGCGGCCGGTGATCACCTCCGGAGCGGCGACGATCGTGGCGCGCAGATCGTGCTTGCGGATGTGCGCGTCGAGCGCAGCCAGGACTCCGTCCTGGGTCAGCAACGGCGGGAAGATCCCCCGCGCCAGATCTCGCAGGTCGTTCAAGGCCGTGTCGGCGTCCGTGCCGAGCTGATCCAACGCCTCGGCGGCTGCCGCCGGGTCGCGCTCCAGCAACTGGCCGACGACGCCGAGCTTGAGCGCGATGCCGACCAGTTGCTGCTGCGCCCCGTCGTGGATCTCGCGTTCCATGCGCCTGCGTTCGGCGTCCTGGGCGGCCACCAGCCGCTGCCGCGAGGCCTGCAGATCCGCGGCCTGAGCCGACACGGCTTCGACCTTCGTGCGGAGCTCCGCGGTCAGCCGGACGTTGCGCAGCGCGAGTCCCGCCTGCGCCGCGAGGTCGTCGAGCAGTCGGGCCTGGTCCGGGCGCAAGCGGTCACCGGCCGGCAGCGCCACCGCGATCTGGCCGACGACCTCACCGTGGTGCGTCACCGTGATGCTGCGGTCCCAGGCGTTGGTGGTCGTGGCCGACGGGGGCCACACCGCGGTGTGGTGACCGCCGTCGGGGAGCGTGAGCGTGACCCGGACGCGTTCGGCTCCCACGCCCTGCGCGGTGGCCTCGGCCATACGTGGCAGGATGTCCTCGAGTGAGAAGGCGTCGGACACCCGCGCGGTGAAGTCGCGCAGGACCTCGTAGGGTGTTGCGCGGTCGCCGTAGACGACCCGGTCGGCTGCCCCGCGGGCACGCTCACGGGCGGGGCGGAAGGCGACCGCAACGACCGCTGTGGCGACCATCGAGAGGGCCACGCTCGGTCGGAGTGGTTCGCCACCCGCCAGGACCCCGACGCCCGTCACGATGCCCACGTACACGGCGGTCACGAAGGCCGCCAGCATGGCGAACACCAACCCGCGGTGGACGACCCGTTCGACGGTGCGTCCCTTGCTGCGTCGCCCGCGGGTCACGTGACCGGCTCCGGGACCGACGCCGGCGCCGCGCGGACGCGCCCGGTCAACGTGGTCCCGCTGCCGGGACGGCTGCGTAGCTCCACCGTCCCGCCGAGGGACGCGAGACGGTCGGCCAGGTTCTGCAGCCCGTGGCCGGGGGTGACCCGCTGCCCGTCGAAACCGGTCCCGTCGTCGGCGACCGTGAACGACAGGACACCGTGGTCCTCGCTGAGATGGATCGTGACGGCCGAGGCGTGGGCGTGCTTGACGGCGTTCTGGAGGGCCTCAAGGCAGCAGAAGTAAACCGCCGTTTCGACCGGCGGTGGGTAGCGGCGGACGTTGTCGGCTTCGATGTGGGTGGTGACCGGGGCGCGCGCCGCCTGGCTGCGGAGCGCCTCGACCAAACCCTGATCCGCCAGCACCGCCGGGTAGATGCCGCGAGCGAGGTTGCGCAGCAGTTCGAGTGCCTCGGCGGCTTCGCCTCGCAGCTCGTCGACCAGCGGACCGACGCGCTCGGGGCTGCGATCGATCAGCGACCGTGCCAGGCGCAGCTTCACCGCCAGGGCCACCAGGTGCTGCTGGGAGCCGTCGTGGATGTCGCGCTCCATGCGTCGACGTTCGGCGTCCTGAGCGGCCACGATCCGCTGGCGTGAGGCTCGCAGATCCGCCGTCTGCCGCGAGAGCGTCTCGACCTGGTCGCGGAGCTCTTCCGTCAGTTGCACGTTGCCGAGCACGAGGCCGGCCTGGGCGGCGAGGTCGCCCAGCAGCTGCTCCTCGGCTGGGGTCAGCGACTCGCCCTCACGCTCGGCGACGGTCAAAGCGCCGAGGAGCTCGCCGTGGCGGGTCACCGCCACCGTCCGGTGAACGTCCGGGAGCGGCGGCAGACCGCCCCGCCGGCGCGAACGGTCGCCGCCGTCAAGTGGCACGCGCACGTCGACCCGTTCGGCCGTCTGCGGCCAGGACGCCGCGCGGACCAGCTCGCCACGGACCGCTAGCCACACGTCGGCGCGGCGGGCGGCGGTTCCCTCGGCCAGCAGCCGTGCCATGCGTGGCAGGACGTCGTCGACCGCGTACGTCTCGCCGACACGGTCCGAGAAGCGGGACAGAACCTGGTAGGGAGTCTCGCGGTGGCCGTACACCAGCCGGTTGGCGAGGGAGGTCAGCCGGGCCCGGAGCGGGTCGAAGGCGACCGCGATGATGGCCGTTGCCACGACCGCCAGGGCCAGGCTGCGGTCACCGCCCCGGCCCGCCAGGAGGTGGCTTCCGCTGACCACGACGCCGACGTACACCACGCCGATGAAGCTGGCCAGCGCCCCGAACACGAACGTCCGGTTCAGCAGCCGGTCGAGATCCCACAGCCGGAAGCGGATCAGGATGACACACAGGCTCACCGGGATCGCGGCGAACAGAGCCGGGAACACCCGGAACACCAACTGCCCGAGCTCGGCCGTGTCGCCCTGACCCGACAGCAGCCCGGCGAGGATCCCAAACGTGACCGCCCCACCGACTGCGCTGGTCAGCGTGGTGATCAGCAGCCGCGACTGCCGGCGCTCGTCTGCCGTCTCCGCGTGCCGGTAGCGGCCGACCTGTGCCGACAAGCCGACCACCGGGATCATGATCCCGAACAGCAGGATCATCGCGGCAGGATCACCGCCGTGGATCTCGTCGACGACGAACACACCCGCGATGGGTAGCGCCACCAGGTACGCCACGCGCAGTGGCCAGCGCCAACGTGGAAGTTCCCGCCACGGGGGCTTGAGTCGCCCGTCCGGGAACAGCGCGATCGCGTAGAGGTAGGTCAGGCCGCCGATGTAGTGGAAGTTGTCGTGGGTGAAGGTCCCGAAGTCGGGGAGCACCACCCGGGCGGCGTGCGCCTGCGCGTTGAAGACGGCACCGGTCCCGACCATGCCGAGCGCGAGCAACCGTGCGGTGAGCAGACGCGGCCGCAGCCGCACCAGGAGGATGCCCAAGCCGATGTTCAGCGCACTGAACGCGAACTCCAGCACGACCAGCAGGTTGGGTGGCACGGCCTCGCCGCGTGACCAGCCCATGGCCTCGACGGCCCGGCCGGCAGTGGCCGCCAACGGCCCCTCGCCCGCCGCCCAGCCAGACAGCGCCATGGCGACCGACGGCGACACGCGGGCGACGAACGGCGTGGCGCCGGCCACGACGAACACCACGGCGCAGGCCGTGAACGCCGCGAACGCGAGGTAGAAACCACGGTCGAGCCACCGCCGCACGTTCGGCGTCACGCGACGTTCTCACCGAGCCGGAACGCCACCACGGGGGTGGTCCGACCCTTGACCAGGGCTGGGGGCAGCCGCTCCGCGTCGACAACACTCGACAGGGCCCTGTAGGACGCCTCGGTGAGGACCGTCTGACCGGCGTGGGCCCACTCCTGGATCCGCTGGGTGAGGTTGACGGTGTCACCGACGACCGAGTACTCCATCCGCTCCTCGGAGCCCAGCAGCGCCGCGGCGACCTCGCCGCTCGACAGCCCGATGCCCAGTCCGAACCGCTCCAGGCCTTGGCCGACCCAGCGGTCGTTGACCGTCTGCTGCGCCCGGTGCATCGCGATCGCTGCGGACAGCGCCCGGTCGGCGTGGTCACTCTGCGGCACCGGCGCCCCGAACACCGCCATCACCGCGTCACCGACGAACTGCATCACGGTGCCGCCGTGGCCCAGGATCGCGTGGTTCATCTCGGCACGGTGCTCGTTGAGCTGGCGGGCCAACACGCTCGGGTCGGCGCGCTCGGCGATCGACGAGTACCCGCGGATGTCGGACATCAGGACCGTGACCTGCAGCTTCTCGGTCTCGCCGATCCGACGACCCTCCTGGCGGAGCTTGTCTGCGACCCCGGTCGGTAGGAGCCGGCTGAGGCTCTCGCCCTGCTCCTCGCGGTCCACGATCGCCTGTTGCAGCTTCTTCAGCCGGTCCAGCGACCCGTTGCTCCCCGCTGACACGCCCTGCGCGAGCTTCACGAACAGCCGGTCGATCCGATCGGCGACGTCAGACGGCGTGGTGTTGTACGCAACGGCGATCGCTTTGATCGGCTTGCCCTCCGCCACCAGCCGCAGCAGTTCGTCGTCCGACGCGGTCAGTTCGTGATCGCTTCGGACGGGGCTCAGCAGCGCCTCGACGATCTTCGGGTCGAGCACCGAACCACCAGACGCGACCTCGCGGATCGCTCGGGCCAGCTGGTCGCCTTCCGCGATGCGGTCCTTGAGCAGGTACGCGTACCCGGCCGCGCCCTCGGACAACAACGACACCGCGTACTCGGGTTCGTCGTACTGGGACAGGATCACGATCCCCGTGCCGGGGTGGCGTTTGCGGACCTCCTTGGCGGCGTCGATTCCTTCTCGCTGGAAGGTCGGAGGCATGCGGATGTCGGTCACCACCACCTGTGGGCCAGCCGCTTCCGCGCCGGCGATCAGCTCGTCGTAGTCGGACGCGACCCCGACGACGTGCAGGTCGTCCTCGACGCCGAGCAAGGCCCGCACACCCTCACGGACCAGGAGGTTGTCGTCGGCCAGGAAGACGGAGATGGCTGTGTGCTGCATCCCTGCATGGTCCCTGACCGCGTGCCTGCCCGCGAGGATGCGGTCACCCGACCTCGTGGTGGTGCCACCCCCACCACGGACGCCTGCCCACCCCCTCGACGGCCGGGACGCTCCGCGGCAGGCTCCGACGTGACGGGCACCACCGAGCCCGCGGACCAGGAGACCCTCATGCGCATCGCCGCGTCCGTCACATCCATCTCGTGGATCCCGTCCGAGGCGATCTCGGGCGCCTTGAAGCTGCCGTTCGAGATCGGCATGGCGCACTGGGACTCGCCGCCGCCCGACGTGATCTCCGACCTCGAGGCGCTGCGTGCCGCCGACCGCTTCCGGTTCGCCAACGATCTGCGCGCGTACATCGACGTGGAGGACGGACGGATCGTCGGCTACGGCCACCTCGGTGACGGCTACATCGGTTCGACCACGATCAGGCTCGGTTCGAAGGGGATGACCTTCGCCGGTGTGCCGTTGGAGACGCTCCGCCCCGACCCACAGGTCGGCGACGGCTGGGTGCGCTTCGTCCAGACCGCCGGTGGGCGGACCGGCGCGCCGGCGCCCCGCCGGGTCAGCCGCCCTCCGTACGTGCAGGTCTCGGCGCCGACCGCGTGGACCACCCTGGCGCTGACCATCCACGCCGATGGCCGCAGCGACCATGAGCTGATCGGGGCCAGTCCGTTCCCGCGGCACTGGATCTACGACCGCGACGGGCGTTTGGTGCAGAAGTCGGGTCTGATCGATTTCAAGGGCTGGTCGCTGGAGCACCTCGGGGACAACAGCCCGTGGGGTGATCACGAGTCGCCGGCGGTGGTCACCGAGGTCGAGACCGCTCTGGAGCGGCAGATGTCGGCGACCATCATGCGCGGCGCGAAGCCGAAGATCCGCAAGATCGCGACCGGCGAGGCGCTGACGGAGCAGGGCGCCTGGGGCGCCGAGCTGTACCTGCTCCTCGACGGGGTCTTGAGCGTCGAGGTGAACGGCCGCCCCGTTGGGGAGGTCGGGCCGGGAGCGATCCTCGGCGAACGGGCGAGCCTCGAAGGCGGGAAACGCACGTCCACGCTGCGGGCGGTGACCCCCTGTAAGGTCGCCGTGGCCTCGGCCGATCAGATCGACCGCGAAGCGCTAGCCGAGGTCGCCACAGGTCATCGGCGGGAGCACGCTCGCCTCTGAGCAGCGTGCCGGGCCGGTCCGCAGCCACACCGGCGGCGACAGAGCCACCCGACCCGTCGCGACGAACGGATACCGCGCGTGCGGGTGCACATCTGTGGGTCCCGGGGGTCGACACCGGCCCCCGGTCCCGCCTTCGTCCGCTACGGAGGCAACACGTCGTGTGTGGCGTTGGCTCACGACGATCAGCCGGTCACGCTGCTGCTGGATGCCGGTACGGGCATCCGGCAGGTCTGGCGGCTGTTGAACGGGCGTCCGTTCGACGGCACCGTGCTGCTCGGTCACTTGCACTGGGACCACACCCAGGGGCTGCCCTTCTTCCGTCCCGGCGACGACCCCGAGTCACGGGTCGACCTCTACCTGCCCGCCCAACCCGGTGATCCCGAGGGAGTCCTGGCACGGGGGATGTCTCCCCCGCACTTCCCGATCCGCCCCTCGGAGCTCCGCGGGCGCTGGTCGTTCCGGTTCGTCGAGGAGGGGCTGCACGAGCTCGAGGGGTTCACCGTCCTCGCCCGGGAGATCCCCCACAAGGGGGGCCGCACGTTCGGGTACCGGGTGTCCGACGGGAGCGCGACCGTCGCCTACCTGTCCGACCACCACCCGATCACGTTCGGGCCCGGTCCGACCGGCTTCGGGGAGCACCACGAGGCCGCCTGTGCACTGGTCGACGGTGTCGACCTGCTGATCCACGATGCGCAGTACACCGCCGAGGAGTTCCCGGCGCGGGCTCACTTCGGCCATTCCACGATCGATTACGCGATCACGCTCGGAGAGACTTGTGGCGTCGGCGAGGTGCTGCTGTTCCACCACGACCCGCCCCGCACCGACGACGAGATCGATCAGCTCCTGACCGCCCTCGGGGACCGCACCGTCGCGGTCAGCGCCGCCGCCGACGGCACCGTGATCGACCTGCCACGCCACCGCGCCACCCCGGCGCGACCCGCGCTGAACAGCAGCCGCACCCGGCGCGGCTGAGAGGGCGACGCATGCGCGAGCGGTACGACGCGGTCGTCGTCGGCGCGGGACCCAACGGGCTGGCGGCCGCCATCCGCCTGGCGAAGGCCGACCGGTCGGTCCTCGTGCTCGAAGGGGCCGACGCGGTCGGTGGCGGGGCCCGCACCAAGGAACTGACGCTCCCCGGCTTCCGCCACGACGTGTGCTCGGCGATCCACCCGCTGGGTATCGGGTCGCCGTACCTGCGCACCCTCCCACTGCACGAACACGGCCTCGAGTGGGTGCACGCCGACATCCCCGTCGCCCATCCCCTCGACGACGGCCCGGCCGTGCTGATCGAGCGTTCGCTGGCCGGCACCGCCGCCGGGTTGGGTCCGGACGCGGCGACGTGGCGCCGTACGTACGCCCCGCTGGTCCGCCGCTTCGACCAGCTGGCGTTGGACACGATGGCTCCCCTGACGCGGCTGCCGCACCATCCGCTTTTGATGGCCGGGTTCGCGCGCCACGCCGTGCGGTCGGCACGGGGATGGGCGCGGTCACGCTTCACCGGTGAGCGGGCACGCGCTGCGGTCGCCGGCATGGCCGGTCACAACATCCTGGCGTTCGACCGGCCGTTCACCGCAGCGCTCGGCGTGCTCTTCCCGGCCGCGGCCCACGCGGTGGGGTTCCCCATGGCGCGCGGTGGTTCGCAGGCGATCGCCGATGCGATGGCGTCGCTGCTGCGCAGCCTCGGGGGCGAGATCCGTACCGGCACGCCGGTGCGCGACCTCGCCGATGTCCCACCCCACGAGGCGGTGGTGTTCGATCTCACACCACGCCAGATGCTCGCGATCGTCGGGGACCGGGCTCCTGGCCGGCTGCGGCGGCGGGTCGAGAACTTCCGCCACGGCCCCGGTGTCTTCAAGGTCGATTACGCGCTGGACGGCCCGGTCCCGTGGCGGGCGGAAGGCACCGAACGTGCCGGCACGGTGCACCTCGGTGGCACCCTGGAGGAGATCGCCGCCGCCGAGCTGGCCACCGCCGAGGGACGCCACGCCGAACGGCCCTACATCATCGCCGCGCAGCAGACGCCGTTCGACCCGACCCGCGCTCCCGACGGCCGCCACACGCTGTGGGCCTACTGCCACGTCCCGTCCGGGTCGATGGTGGACATGACCGACCCCATCGAGGACCAGCTCGAACGGTTCGCGCCGGGTTTCCGCGACCGGATCCTGGCACGCTCGACGATGACGACCGCGGACCTCGAGGACTACAACCCCAACTACATCGGCGGGGACATCAGCGCCGGGGCGCACAGCGGGCTGCAGCTGCTGCTCCGGCCGTGGCCGTCACGCAACCCGTACGCGCTGGGTGAGACCGGCTGGTTCCTGTGTTCCGCCTCCACACCGCCGGGTGCGGGCGTCCACGGGATGTGCGGATACCACGCGGCCGGGTCGGTGTTGCGCGATCTCCCGGCGAGGTGAGCCGCTTGGACGATCGTCAGCGCAGCAGACGTGACAGACGCCGGTCGGCCAGGACGCGGCCGGCGGTCTGACACGCCGGGCAGTAGGTCACCTCGTACGACTCGTACGACACGCGCCGCAGCGTGTCGCCGCAGGTGGGGCACGGCTCGCCGGAGCGGCCGTGCACGATCCAGTGATCGCCGAGCTTCGCCGGCAAGCCACCCGAGCGGCGACGTTCGTGGTCGAGCCCACGCCCGACCACGTCCTCGACGGCTGTGAGCAGCCGCTCGCGGGCGTCGACGTCGAGGTTCTTCAGGCTCACGAACGGTGACAGCCGCGCCCGGTGCAAGATGTCGTCGGTGTAGCCGCGGCCGAGCCCGGCGACGGTGCGCTGGTCACGCAGGGCCCTGTGCAGCCGCCGGGTGTCGTCGGCTGTCCGGATCACCTCCGCGAACGCCGCGGTGCCGGGCTCGGGACCGAGGTCGGCCAGCGGGCCGGCATCGGCGTCGCCGAGCGCCCACCACCGCGCCTTGCGCTCCGTGCCGTACTCGACGAACAGCAGTGCGGGACGAGGCCGGAACCGCAGCCGGACCACCCCCCGCTTGGGACGCGACCGCCCCGGTGGATCCTCGACCGTCACCCGACCGGCCTGCGACAGGTGCACGACGATCCGTGGCCCGTCGAGGCCGATGATCAGGTACTTGCCGTGGCTGGTGACCTCCTCGACGGTTCGACCGATCAGTGCCTCCGGCGACGGCTCCACCGTCCGTAGCGCCGCGAACTGCAGCGGGTCCGCACCGGCGAACACCGTCCCGACGAGCTCGGGTCGAAGGCGTTCCGCCAGCGCGCGGATCTGGGGCAGTTCGGGCACGGCGCGACGGTAGCGGTGGCCGGCGGCGAGGGCTGCAGCGTGCTCGTTCGACCGAGCGGGGCAGCGGCCCGGCCGCCCCGCGTCCGTGCCCTCTCGCTCAGGGCCGGAGTCGGTCGGGCGGGCTACGGTTGGCGCCATGAGGCCCATCCGCACGTTCACGGTCGTGCCAGCGTTGCCCGAGTCACTGGAACCCCTGCGCGAACTCGCGTACAACCTCCGGTGGGCATGGGATCACGACACCGTCGAGCTGTTCCGTCGCATCGACCCGGAGCTGTGGGAGCAGTGCGGGCGGAACCCCGTCAAGTTCCTCGCGACCGTGGAGCAGGCGCGCCTGGAGGGCGTCGCCGACGATCCCGACTACCTCGCCCTCATGGACCGGGCGGTCACGTCGCTGCGCGACTACCTGGCCGCGGAGGCAACGTGGTTCCGTGTCAACCACGCTGACGAGTTCGACGACGTCACCCTGACCGCGTACTTCTCTGCGGAGTTCGGTGTCACCGATAGCTTGTCGATCTTCGCTGGCGGGTTGGGGATCCTCGCAGGCGACCACCTCAAGTCCGCGAGCGACCTCGGCATCCCGATGGTCGGCGTCGGCCTGCTGTACCAGCAGGGCTACTTCGAGCAGCGCCTCAACGAGGCCGGATGGCAAGAGGAGTTGCCCGCCGAGAAGGATTTCCACTCCCTGCCACTGACCTTGGAGCGGGACACCGACGGGGCGCCGATCACGGTCGAGCTCGGTTTCCCGGACGGACCGGTCGTCGCCCAGGTCTGGCGGGCGGAGGTCGGCCGCGTCCCGCTGTTCCTCCTCGACGCCAACGTCCCCGCCAACACCCCCGAGCAGCGGCGGATCACCTTCTCCCTGTACGGCGGCGACGAGGAGATGCGCGTCCGTCAGGAGATCCTCCTGGGGGTGGGTGGCTTCCGGGCGCTGGAGGCGCTGGGGTACCGCCCGACCGTCTACCACATGAACGAAGGTCACTCCGCGTTCTTGGGTCTGGAACTCATCCGCCGTCTGATGGACGAACGAACCCTCGCGTTCGAGGAGGCGCGTGCGGCCGTGTCCGCAGGCCTGGTCTTCACCACCCACACCCCGGTGGAAGCCGGACACGACTACTTCGCCCCTGCCCTCCTGGAGCGGTACTTCGCGGTCTACATCAAGGCGTTGGGCATCGAGTGGCGCGATTTCCTCGGGCTCGGCCGCGTCGACCCGGCCAACGATCACGAACGCTTCTGCATGACCGTGCTCGCCTTGAAGCTCGCGGCCCGCAGCAACGGCGTGAGCAGGCTGCACGGCCGCGTCAGCCGGGCGATGTGGCGGGGGTTGTGGCCCGGCCTGCCCGAGCACGAGGTCCCGATCGGCCACGTTTCCAACGGTGTTCACCTGCCGTCCTGGACGACGTGGAGGATCAGCGCCGTGTTCGACCGCGTCCTGGACGGACTGTGGCGGGAGCAGCCGAGCGCCGACGAGCTGTGGGAACGCATCGAGGACGTGCCGCCCGACGAGCTGTGGAGGGCGCACGAGGCCCGCCGCCACGACCTCGTGCAGTTCGTACGCCGGCGGGTGCGGGCCCAGCTCGAGCACCGCGGCGCCCCCGCCAGCGAACTGGCAACAGCCGAGCAGCTGCTCGACCCCGAGGCGCTGACGATCGGGTTCGCCCGGCGGTTCGCGACCTACAAGCGCGCCACGCTGATCGCGTCCGACGTTGACCGACTCGCCAGGATCATGGCGGATCCCGACAGGCCGGTGCAGCTGATCGTCGCCGGGAAGGCGCACCCTCGTGACGACGCGGGGAAGGAGTTCATCCGCCGGATCTTCGAGCTGTCGCGTGACGAGCGCTTCCGCGGCCGGATCGTGTTCGTTGAGGACTACGGCATGGCGGTCGCGCGGTACCTGGTCAGTGGCGCTGACGTCTGGCTGAACAACCCGCTCCGCCCCCGGGAAGCCAGCGGCACCAGCGGGATGAAAGCGGCCGCCAACGGCCTGCTCAACCTCTCGACGTTGGACGGCTGGTGGGACGAGGCGTGGGACGACCTAGCGGGTGACGGCATCCCGTTCGGCTGGGCGATCGGACGACCGGTCGTGTACGACGACCCGATGCACCAGGACGTCCGCGATGCGGAGTCGCTGTACACGATCCTCGAGCACGACGTCGTCCCGACCTTCTACGACCGCGCCGAGGACGGCCTGCCGCACTCGTGGATCGCCCGGATGAAGACCGCGATCAGGATGCTGTCGCCGTGCTTCAACAGTCACCGCATGCTGCGCGAGTACGTCGAGACGATGTACCTGCCGGGTGCCCGGGCGGTCGCGACGCTGACGAGTGATGGACTGGTACGCGCGCGTCAGGTTGGGTCGTGGCGGACCCGCGTGACCGAGTCGTGGCATCAGGTCCGCGTCGAGGTGGTGGATGACGGTGACGCCGCCGTCGACCAGATCAAGGTCGGTCAGGCCCTGCAACCGCGAGCGCTCGCCTTCCTGGGCGATCTCACGCCGGACGATGTCGCGGTCGAGCTCTACGTCGGGCCGGTGGAAGCCGACGGCGAGATCCGTGACGGCCACGCCCTGCCGATGCGGCCCCTGCGCCGCCGCGGCCAGCACCACGAGTACGAGGCGATCGACGTCGCCTTCGACGACAGCGGTCAGTTCGGTTACACGGTGCGGATCCGCCCCGAGCATCGTGATCTCCCCACCCGGTTCATCCCCGGGTGCGTGACCTGGGCGAACGAGAGCGGTTCACGCACCTGAACCCGCCTGGCCACGGAACCGACCCCGACCGGCGCCGCCTCGCACGGCCCGACAGGTTCGGGGCCGCGGCGGCGGTCTTGGCCTTCGGGTTGCTGGCGGTCCACGTCTGGCTGCTGTGGTTGGACGCTCCTGCTGACGTCCGGCGTCGTGCACCGGCCGTGCTCGCCTTCCAAGCCGCGGTCACCGCCCTGCTGATCGCCGGTGCGGTCGCGCGCCGCACACGGTGGCGGGCGGCCCTGTACGTCCTGGGAGGACTGGGGGCGTTCCTGTACGGACTGCTGACCTGGGGGCTGGCCGGGGTGATCGACGTGATCGCCGCGGTGCTCGCCGTCGCCGGCGTCGCTGTGGCCATGAGCGGCGTCTACCACCGGGAGGGCAGCACCGGAGGGACGTGACCGGGGATCGGGTGGCGGTCACGGTGGCGGTTGACAGCGAGGGCACCAGTACGTGGAGCGGCTGGCGACCCGGCCGTGCTCGATCGGGGCGTCGCAGCGCGCGCAAGTGGGATCCTCGATGTCCCGAGCCTGGGCGAGCCAACCATCGTGGCGGGGGACGTGCCCCTCGTCGATCGACTCGGTGAGGACGGTCCGCATGGCCTCGTACAGGCGGTCGAGGGCGTGTTCGCCCAGATCTCCGACCACTGTGCGCGGATGCAGGCACGCGTGCCACAGCACCTCGTCCGCGACGATGTTGCCGATCCCGGCGACGAGCTGCTGGTCCATCAGCGCCGACTTCAGCATGCCGCGCCGGTCCTCGAGTAGGTCGGCGAGGTCGTCTCGGCCGACGTCGAGCGCGTCAGGTCCGAGGTCACCCGTGACGTCTCCGACCTCCCGCTCGTCGGAGGCCAACCACACGCCACCGAACTTGCGGGTCAGGTTGAACCGGAGCTCGCCACCGTCGCAGCAGAAGATGACGTGGTCGTGGTCGTCACGGTCGGTGCCGTCTGGCGCCCACACGAGGGTGCCCGTCATACCGAAGTGCATCACGACGGTGGCCCCGTCGGTTCGAGCCAGGAGCCACTTGCCGTGCCGATCCGGGTCGGAGAACCGACGTCCCTTCAGCGCCCGTCCCAGCCCTTGGGGGGTGGTGTTGCGGATCACGTCCGCGCCGGGCGCCTCGACCCGCTCGACGGTGCGGCCGGTGGCGTGCGCCGCGAGGTAGCGGCGCAGCGATTCAACGTCGGGGAGCTCCGGCACGGCGTTCCCTACGGTCGCCCAGTCAGGCCGCCACCGCGGCCGGTTGCGGTGTCTGCGACCATGCCACAACCGATGTGGAGCCACGCGGCGAGAAGCTCAGGTCTCGGTGGGTGGCTCCTCATCGACGGTAATGGTCGGCAACGACGTCTGCACCACGGGGAGGTCCTCCCAGGACCACGCGTCGTGTCGCAGCAGCGCCAGGAGCAGCCGCCGACGTTCCGACACGGCCTCGAACTCGGCTTCGACCTCGTCGGCGTCGACGAGGGGCACCCCATCGGTGCGCAGCCGTTCGAGGTCGGGTGGAGGTGCCGGCGCGTCGGCCAGGGTGATGAACGCTTCCCGGAGGGTGTCGAGGAACTGCGTGATGGCTCGCCGCAGCGGGAGGACGGTGCTGGGCTCGAGGGTTGCCTCCTCGACGCAGCATCGCAGCATGGTCAGCGTCTCGTCGAGGACCGCGACGTTGGGTCCGACCGCGGTGTGCCGCTCGGCGCTGTGGAAGTAGTGCAGGATCGGGTAGGCGAGGTGGCGCTCGCCGAGCTCGGCGATCATCGGGACGAGCGCGACCAGGTAGAGGTGCAGGTCGCCGAAGTTGGTTCCGTTCCATGCGCGAACGAGGATCTCCGCCGGGGTGTGCCCCAGGCTGCTGATGTGCGACGCCACGCGGCGTTTCAGCACGGTGGCGTTCACGACCGGGATGATGTAGGCGATCGTGAGCGTCAGCAGGATGACCCCGGTGACAGCCGCGATGAGCTGCAGGCCTTGACCTGCGCCGCCGACCGGCTGCGCACCGCTCTCGATACGGCCCACGACGAGCCCGACCGCGAACCGCAGCAGCGGAAACGGGCGCTTGCCGGTGGTCGGGTCGTCGAGCCCGCCGGTCGCGGCGAACAGCAGCGCCCACCCGGCCACCAGCAGCACCACCCAGGTGGCCACGACCGCGAACAGGACAGCCGGGCCACCGGCGGTGAGGAACCGGCCCCGGCCGCGACGCGACGCGACAGCCAGGAAACCGAGCCACACCGCTCGTGCGACCTGCGAGGTGAGCGGCCCCTTGCCGGCCCCGACCGCGACGGTGGTGGTGGTCACGTCGTACAGCGCGACGATCAGGAACGAGGTCCCGAGCACGCCCAGGACGACATCGACCACCACGTCCTCCGTTGAACAGCACGTGGAACCTAGCTGCCGTCGCCCGAGGCGAGGCGGTTCCGGGCCGGCGCCGACCTCGCCCAGCACGTCCAAGGACACGGCTGGGCGCGGCCGCGAACGTTAGAAGCCGTGCGGCTCGGGCGGTGCCGCCACTGCCGCGGCAGGCCGGACCCCGTGTGGCTGGTAGCCAGCCAGTAGTGCGAACCCGATGGCCGCGATCCCAGCGGCGGCGAGCCAGGTGCCGCGGAAGCCCACGACCGATGCCACCGCGCCGAGCAGCGTGCCACCCAGCGCGAACGCGAGATCGACGAACGCGGTGAAGGTCCCGACCAACGCCCCGCGCTCGGTCGCTGGCACGCTCGCGACCGCCATCGACATCACCGCCGGGAAGATCAGGGCGTGTCCCAGCGCCAGCACGACCGTGCCGGCGTAGAGGCCGACGACCGTCGGCACCGTCGCCAGCAGGAGGAGGCTGCCGACCGACAGGGCGAGAGCCGAGCGGGCGGTCCGCCGAAGTCCGAACCGGTCGGGCAGCCGCGCCAGGAAGCTACGCACGACGAGCAGCACGGCGGCGTAGACGACGAAGACCAGACGGCTCCTGTCCATCCCCAGTTGGAACGCGTACAGCGCCGCGAACGTCTGGAACCCGGCCTGACCGATCAGCCCAGCCAGGATGATGGCTCCGGGCCGCACAGCCGCGCGGTGCACCAGCGGACCGTGTGGCCGCTCGGCGGTACCCGGGACGCGGGTATCGCGGATGGCGACGCCCAGACCCGTGGCCAACGCCGCGCAACCCGCCGCGGCGAGCCACACCGCGTCGTAGCCGCCGGCCTCCAGCAGGCGTTCGCCGACGACAGGGCCGACAGCCAGCCCGCCGAACAGGGCGAGCGAGAACAGGCTGAGCGCTTCCCCCCGGCGGTCGTCGGGCGCGAGGTCGTTGACGACGGTCGCCGTACCGACGAAGAACAGCGCCTCCCCAACGCCGGTGACCAGGCGCAGCCCCAGCAGCGCAACCACACTCGCTGCCAGCACGTACCCCGCGATCGAGGCGGTGACGACCACACCGCCGGTGACCACCAGCACCCGCCGGCCGCGCCGGTCCCCGAGCCGCCCCGCCCACGGCCGAAGCAACAGCGCGCTCACGCCGAAGGCGCCGACCACGACCCCGACTTCGAAGCGGCTGCCGGCCAGAACCTCCTCGACGAACCGCGGCAGCGTCGGCAACAGCGCCCCCACCGCGACGAAGTAGGCGAACGTGACTGCCTGGACGAGCACGAAGAGCGGGGTCAGCAGCCGGGGAGCCGTCCTCACCGTGCTCGGGGGGTGGCCGACGTCAACGCGCGGGCACCGGCACAGGGCCGGGGTCGGGCCGCCGGATGCGGCTTCCTGGCGGTGTCACCTAGCGCTCCTCGACACCGACGTCCACCGTCAGTCGCGTGGTGCCGCGGACGATCTCCAGCGAAACCGACGCCCCGACCCCGGCCGTCTGCACCGCGCGTTGCAGGTCGCCCGGTGCCGACACCGTGCTCCCGTCGGCTGCGACGATCACGTCGCCGGGCCGCAGACCCGCCTGTCCGGCGGGTCCGCCGGGAGCGATGTCTGCGATCACCAACCCGTCGGCGGTGGCCAAACCGAGCCGTGCGGCGACCTGGGGGCTGTTGGGCACGATCGTGACGCCGATGTAGGGCTCGCCGAGGCCCTCCAGCATGTTGCGGATCACCGGCTTGGCGCTGTCGATCGAGATCGCGAAGCCGATGTTCTGGGCGCCGCCGGCGGCGACGGCGACGTTGATGCCGACCACCTCCCCGGCGCCGTTCAGCAGCGGCCCGCCGGAGTTACCGGGGTTGATGGCTGCGTCCGTCTGGATCAGGTCGTCGAGTCGGAGCTGTTCCGCCTGGATCGCGCGTCCGGTCGCCGAGACGATCCCCAACGACACCGTCGGGGAGTCGCCCAGGGCCAGGGCGTTCCCGATGGCGACGACCGGGTCGCCGACCTCCACCTCGGCACTGTCGCCCAGTGGGATGGGTTGCAGGGTTCCGGCGTCGTCGACCTCGAGCAGTGCCAGGTCCCGGCTGGGAGACTGGCCCACGAGACGGGCGCTCAGTTCCTCGCCGGCCACGGTCGTGATCGCGAGTTGATCCGCGCCGCGGACCACGTGGAAGTTGGTGACGACGTGGCCCTGGTCGTCGATCGCGAAACCGGTCCCGGCACCGGCCGGCACATCTTGACCGAGGACCTGCCCCAGCTCGGCGGGGCGCTGCGCGATGGCAACGACCCCGGATCGGACCGCGGAGACGAGGTCCGAGACATCCGGAAGGGCACTGCCGGGAGTGCGTGGCGCGGCCTCACGCGACGTCTGGTCGGCGCCCGGCGCCGGCGACGCGCCGACCTGTGCAGTGGCATCCGGCGGTGCCTGTGTCCCCGGCGAGCACGCGGTCGCCGCGGCCACGAGGACCGCGAGGAGACCGCGGATGACGTCGCCCATGGCACACACCATCCCCGCTGCGGCCACGGTCCGCCGTGCGGGCATGCCGACGAAGGTGTGGGACGCCGTCCTGCCGCGCGTCCGGCCGTCAGCCAGCATGAACCCGACAGGAGGTCGCCGAACCATGTCCGAGACGGCCCTGCAGGACTACCTCGCCAAGCGAGACCTCGACGTCTCACCCGAACCGACCGGTGGATCTCCGACCGCAGGCGACGAGCCCCGGTTCGTGATCCAGGAACACGATGCGACCAGCCTGCACTACGACGTGCGGCTGGAGGTCGACGGAGTCCTCAAGTCGTGGGCCGTCCCGAAGGGCCCGTCGACCGACCCCCGCGACAAGCGTCTGGCGATGCCCACCGAAGACCATCCGATCGACTACGTCGACTTCGAAGGGGTCATCCCCCAAGGCCAGTACGGAGGCGGGAGCGTGATCGTGTGGGATACCGGCACCTACACCAACATCACCGCCGACGACAACGGCGACGTCAAGCCGATGGCGGGCGCGATCACCGACGGGCACGTCAGCGTCTGGCTGAAGGGCGAGAAGCTGCAGGGCGGGTACGCCCTGACCCGAACCAGCATGGGTGGCGACGACCGCGAGAAGTGGCTGCTGGTCAAGGTCGACGACGCCGGCGCGGACGCGCGTCGGAAGCCCACCAGCACACAACCCGAGTCGGTCCTGACCGGGCGGACCATCGAGGAGGTCGCCGCGGAACAAGGCGGCCAGGGGTGAGCGACCCGTTCGGCCTCCTCGACGAGGAGCTACGTGCCCGCCTCCGTGAGGAGCCGGAGCCGCGGTGGCGCGAGCCGATGAAGGCCACGCTCACCGACGAGCGTTTCTCCGATCCCGACTGGGTCTTCGAGCCCAAGCTCGACGGGGTCCGCGCCATCGCAGTGCGCGACGGCGAAGACGTCCAGTTGCTGTCACGCAACCACAAGGCGATGAACGCCAGCTACCCCGAGCTGGTCGATGCGATCGGCGGCTTGGACCGCGACCGGTTCGTGGTCGACGGCGAGATCGTCGCGTTCGAGGGCGACCGGACCAGCTTCGAGCGCTTGCAGGGCCGCATGAACCTGCAGGATCCCGAGCGAGCGCGCCGCAGCGGCATCGC